>JAITSM010000181.1 GCA_031287815.1 Prevotellaceae bacterium | reverse complement strand
CAAGCGTATTTTTACCCCTGAGAATGGTTGCGACACGTGTCGCAAGCGTATTTTTATCCCTGGGAATGGTTGCGACACGTGTCGCAAGCATATTTTTATCGCTGGGAATGGTTGCGACTTTTGTCGGAAGCCTGTTTTTATTTCCCGACAGGGAAAATTTTAAATGGAGAATGCCTCCTGAGGCGCAAGCCCATTCTCCATTCTCCATTAAATAAGCCCGGAGGGTTTGCATTTTCATAACCCCATGCGGGTGGAGCGGAGTGAAACGCAGCATGGGGATGCACGCCGATACTCCCTGCACCCGCGCGGAGCACCCGCTTTCCGCTATGCACTGACCGTGCGCCGCGCGAAAGACAGAGGCGTTCTTCGTTCCGCAGGCTGCGCTGCGCTGGCCTGCGGTTATGAATATCCCGCCCCTTCGGGGCGATCAGTTGGCAGTAGGCAATTCATAATTCATAATTCATAATCCATAATTCATAATTAAAAGACCTTCTCCATTCCCTATTAAATCGGAATTATTTCCTATCTTTGCCCCCCTGAAAAAAATTAAATAAACAGACTACATGAACAAGACAACAAACCCAACTCCCCTTACGGGAAATGCGGGGCGCCCTTTCCCCTGGGAAGACCGCCCGGCTAATGAAAAAGGCGTTATCTGGCGTTATTCCGCCAATCCGATTATTCCGCGCGACCTGCTGCCGGATTCTAACAGTATTTTCAACAGCGCCGTAGTGCCTTTCGGCGACGGCTATGCGGGCGTGTTCCGCTGCGACGACACCAACCGCCGGATGCGCCTGCACGCGGGATTCAGCCGCGACGGCATACGCTGGAACATCGAAGAAGAAGATATCCGCCTCTCCGGCGCGCATCCCGAAATAGGGACATGGGTATATGGCTACGACCCGCGCGTGGTGTGGCTCGACGACCGCTACTACGTTACCTGGTGCAACGGCTACCACGGCCCCACTATCGGATGCGCCTGGACAACCGATTTCAAGGTTTTCCACCAGCTGGAAAACGCTTTCCTGCCGTTCAACCGCAACGGCGTACTGTTTCCGCGCAAAATCAACGGTAACTTTGCCATGCTTTCGCGCCCCAGCGACAACGGGCATACGCCCTTCGGCGATATTTTCTACAGCGAGTCGCCCGATATGGAATTCTGGGGACGGCACCGGCATGTGATGTCGCCCGCCCAATTCGAGGCGAGCGCCTGGCAATGCACTAAAATAGGCGCAGGCCCCATTCCTTTGGAAACCGCCGAAGGATGGCTGCTGCTGTATCATGGGGTGCTGGCGTCGTGCAATGGATTTGTGTATAGCTTCGGCTCGGCGTTACTGGACAGGGACGAGCCCTGGAAGGTTCTTGCCCGCAGCGGCCCCTACCTGCTGTCGCCCCAAAAAGACTATGAATGCACCGGCGACGTGCCAAATGTAACGTTCCCCTGCGCCGCCCTCCACGACCCCGCGACCGGGCGTATCGCCATCTACTATGGCTGCGCCGACACCGTAACGTCGCTTGCCTTCGGCTACATCGACGACATCATCGACTTCACAAAACGCACTTCTATAATTGGGGGATTAGGGTGATTAGGGGATTAAGAAATTAGGAGATTAGGGGGCGAAAGCATTCTCAATTATCAATTCTCAATTGTGTCATTTTTCCGCGCCTGCGCCAAATCCGCCAGTACAATGGCGGTGGCGGCTTCCACAATCACCGGGACGCGCAGGGCGATGCAGGCGTCGTGGCGGCCGTGAACGGAAAATGCTTCCGGCTGCCCGGTTTGCATATTGAGGGTGGTTTGCTGCCTGGCAATACTGGCGGTGGGTTTCACCGCCACGCGGAAGCGTAGTTCATTGCCGTTGGTGATGCCGCCATTGACGCCGCCGGCGTGGTTTGTCCGCGTAGCCCCGCCGGCGGAAATAAACGCGTCATTATGTTCGGAGCCGCACATCCGCGCGGCCTCGAAGCCGGCGCCAAATTCAACGGCTTTGATGCCGGGAATGGAAAAAATCAAATGGCTCAGGAGCGATTCCACCGAATTGAAAAACGGGCTCCCCCACCCTGCCGGTATATTTTTCGCCGAACAGGTGACCACGCCGCCAATCGAATCATTGGCCGCCACCGCCTTTTCCACCGCAGCGGCAATATGCGCGCAGCCGCCGGCTTCTGTCAGTTCCGCCGCCACCGCCACCGGCGCGATGAGTTTTTTGGCAATCACCCCCGCCGCCACCAATGCGACGGTCAGGCGTCCCGAAAAATGCCCGCTGCCGCGCAAGTCGTTAAACCGGCTCCACTTTTGGGAAGCCGTAAAGTCGGCATGCCCCGGGCGGGGCGTGTGGCGGAAACGTTCATAATCCGCCGGGCGGGCGTCGCCGTTTGCAAAGAGGATGGCTATGGGCGCGCCGGTGGTATAGCCGTTGTACACGCCGCTGACGATGTCCGGGATATCGGCTTCCCTGCGCGCCGTAGTGCCTTTTGCGCCGCTTTGCCGCCGTTGCAAGTCATTGGTAAAATCGGCGGCAGCCAGCGCCATGCCCGCCGGGCAACCGTCTACCAGCACGCCCACCAGCGCGCCATGCGATTCACCGAAAATACTGACCCTGAAAAATTGCCCAAAAGTATTCATGAAAACTAAGAGTTAAGAGTTAAGAACTAAGAGTGCTGACGCCGGAATCTATTATTCATTGTTTAATGTCTACTGAAAACTGCTACTGCTTCCAGGTCGGAGAAGAAGGCGGGATAGGATTTGTTTACGCACCGGGTATCGTCTATCTCCACCGGCTCGTCCGTGAAAAGCCCGGCGCACGCCGCCGCCATAGCGATGCGGTGGTCATGGAACGACGAGACCTTTCCGCCATGCACGCTGCCGCCATGCACTGTCATTTCATTTCTTTCGACAGTAATCGCAACGCCCAGCCTCCCGAATGTGTCCTGCAAAGCTGCCGCACGGTTGCTTTCCTTGTGCGTCAAACGTTCCGCCCCTTCAATAACGGAAACGCCGTTGCAAAAAGCCGCCAGCAAGACCACCGGCGGAAATAAATCGGGGCAGTCGGTTGCGTTGAAGCGAAAAGCGTTCAACGATTCATGCCGCACCACCAGCTCCCCGCCCAGCCATTGCACTTTGGCGCCGGCCAGCTGCAATACCTGTAACATCGCCCGGTCGGCCTGGGGGCTGCCGGCTCGCAAACCCTTTAAGGTAATGCCTCCGCCAATTGCCGCCGCAGCCAACCAAAAGGCGGCGCCGCTCCAGTCGCCTTCTACGGTATAGTCTTGCGGCGCGTAGCGCTGGCGGCCGCGTATTTTAAACTGTTCGTATCCGTTGTTCTCAATAGCAATGCCGAAGGTTTGCAACAGCTCCAGCGTCATATCCACATACGGGCGGCTCGCCAGTTTTTCCACCGTAATTACGGAATCGCCATCGAGCAGGGGCAGGGACATCAATAAGCCGGAAATAATTTGCGAGCTGGTTGAAGCGTCTATCGTTGCGGCGCCGTGTTGCAATGCGCCGCGCAGTTGCAGGGGAAGGTAGCGGTGACCGGTAGCGGTGGCCGTAACGCCGAAGGCGGCCAAAGCGGCCGGCAGGTCATCCATCGGGCGGCGGAGCAAAGTGCCGCTGCCGGTGATTTCCACCGCCGGGTAAAGCAACGCCGCCACCGGCGCAAACAACCGCGCACAAAGCGCCGACTCCCGCACGTGCAACGAACGCCCGGCGTCCCGCAGGGGAAAGGAAACAGGTGAAAGGCCGGTAATCCGGTAGCCGGCTTCCGTCGTTTCGATTTGTGCGCCCAACGCCTCCGCGACATTTGCCGCCGCCAATGCATCGTCGCACTGCGACGGGTTGCGTACTTCGCTTGCGCCCCGCGCCAGCAACGCCGCAGCAATGGCGCGTTGCGTCATGCTTTTCGATGCGGGCGCGCATAAGCTGCCTTGTATTTTTCGTTTGCTATCCATCTTTCCGTTCGCCCGCCGGCTGGTGGCCGCCGGTTATTCTAAAAGTTTGTTTGATTATTTTGTTTACAAACATACGGAATATTTTTAATTGCTGAAAGTTTTTTTTGTATCTTTGCACCCATTATGCTTGATTTTATCCGTTTTAACTTGTCCGACGTATTGGATATTTTAGCCGTAGCGTTTCTGTTATACCAGATTTATAAAATCATTCGCGGCACAACGGCTATTAACATTTTCACCGGTATTTTACTGCTTTATTTCTTATGGTTCATCGTCCGGGCATTGAATATGCAGTTACTTTCGACCATTCTGGGGCAGGTACTGGGCGTGGGGATTATTGCGCTCATCATTGTATTTCAACAGGAGATACGCCGGTTCCTGCTGCATCTCGGCTCGCGCTTCAACAGCCAACGTTACGCCTGGCTGCAACGCCTTTTCAAGCAACGTACGCACACGCACGTCGAACTGGACATTGATTCTATCATCCGCGCCTGCCGGCAAATGTCAAAATCTAACACCGGCGCGCTGATTGCGATTGAACGGCATTCGTCTATGAAAATGTATGCAGAGACCGGCGATATTATTGATGCGCGGATAAGCAGCCGGCTGCTTCAAAATCTTTTTTTCAAAAATGCGCCGCTGCACGACGGCGCGGTAATCATCAGCCACAATAAAATCCACGCGGCACGTTGCACTTTGCCCATCAGCGAGCAAGTGTATATTCCCGCGCAGTACGGTATGCGCCACCGCGCAGCCGTTGGGCTGACAGAGCAAACCGACGCTATCGTGATTGTTGTTTCGGAAGAAACCGGTGATATTTCCCTTGTCGAAAATGGCGTCATCCAACGCATGGAAGGCGGCGCGAACGAACTACTTGTTAAGTTAAAAGTTAAAAACTAAAAGTTAAGAGTTGGCTGACGCCGCCAATTCTTAGTTTTTAGTTTTTAACTCTTAGTTTTTAACACCCCTTCCTGTCCGGGAGTTCAATGGAAGGATTTTTGCGAATGACTATTTTTTGTTCCGTGCCGTTGCGCAAACGCTTTATGTTGTTACGGTGGGTTATCACAATCATCGCCATAGCCAGCACGCTGAATATTTCCAATGTCAACGGCTCGTAAGTATCTATCAACACATCAAAAACCACAATCACAATCAAGGGAAAGGAAATAGCGGCAATAATAGAACTCAACGAAACATAGCGGGTAATCAGCAGGGAAATGGCGAAAATACCCAACACTATCAACATCGCCGCCGGGAAGATGGCAAGAATTACGCCGGCAATAGTTGCCACGCCTTTTCCGCCCTTGAACGAAGCAAAGACCGGAAAGATATGCCCCAGCACCGCCGCAATGCCCAGTGCAATCTGGAAACTCACAAAGGTATTGGACATAAACCGGTCGGGCGGAACCGGATTTTTTTCCAACGACGTCAACAATATTAAACATACCGCCGCCACGCCTTTGGCAAAATCCAAAATAAACACCGGCGCGGCGGCTTTCCAACCAAGCACTCGCAGTATATTTGTCGCTCCCGCGTTTTTACTGCCGTGTTCGCGGACATCCACATTATAAAATAATTTTCCAATCCATAAAGCATTAGAGACAGATCCAAGAAGGTAGGCGGCAATAATTAACGCAATATAAAGAAGCATGGCCATATTTTTTTCTGCAAAGATATAAAAGATTCAAAAATCCTTAACTTTTAATTTTTAACGCTTAGTTTTTTATTCATCCAGCAACAGTTCCCATTCGTACATTGCCTGTCCGAGCATTCTTTTTTCCCGCTCGTAGCGCCGAAAGAAGTCCTCGTTGAGCTGTTCCGGCTGGGCTAACTGCGCATCCATCGCGGCAATGGCCTGTTCGTGCTGGTGTATGCGCGCTTCGATTTTTTCAATATCGTTTTTTAATTTCCGCACTTGGCGTTCCTGCGCCTTTTTTTGTTCGTAGCTTTTCACTGGTTCTTTCGGCGCAGAAGTTGTGGCTGGCGTTTCCGGCGCGGCTTTGCGTTCAATCTCTTTCAGGTTTTCTATTTTCCGGTGTTGCAGAAAATCATTGATGCCGCCCAAGTATTCCCTCACGCGCCCGTCGCGAAATTCATAGACTTTGGACACCAGCCCGTCTAAAAATTCGCGGTCATGCGACACCACCAGCAATGTGCCGCCGTAGTTCATCAATGCATTTTTCAACACGTCTTTCGAGCGCATGTCCATGTGGTTGGTCGGCTCGTCGAGGGCAAGGAAATTGTAGGGTTGCAACATCAGTTTGGCCATAGCGAGGCGCGACCGTTCGCCGCCGCTCAATACCTGCACCTTCTTGTCCACATCGTCGCCGCGAAAAAGAAAAGCGCCCAAAATATCGCGCAATTTGGTGCGGATGTCGCCCACCGCCACTTTGTCCAGCGTGTCGAACACGGTGATTTTATCATCCATGATCTCGTCCTGGTTCTGCGCGTAGTAGCCGACATGTACATTATGCCCGATACGGATTTCGCCCATTTCATAGGGCAACTGCCCGGTGGCCATGCGCAGCATCGTGGTTTTTCCTTCGCCGTTGCGCCCGACGAAAGCGACTTTTTCGCCGCGTTCAATCGTAATATTCGCGCCGGAGAAAATCGTTTGTTCGCCGAAGCGTTTGCCGGCGTCCTTCACCGAAAGCGCCACCTGCCCCGAGCGCGGCGCCGGCGGGAATTTGATGTGCAGCGTGCGGGTATCTTCATCGTCGATTTCGATGCGTTCCACCTTTTCCAGTTGCTTGATGCGCGACTGCACCTGATTGGATTTGGTCGCCTTGTAGCGGAAACGTTCGATAAATTCTTCGGTTTTTTCAATCATGCGTTGCTGGTTTTCATAGGCAGCCATTTGCTGTTCGCGCCGTTCGCGCCGCAACACTACATATTTGGAATAATTCACCTTGTAGTCATAAGCCTTGCCCAGCAACAGTTCTATGGTGCGGTTGGTTACATTGTCGAGGAATACGCGGTCGTGCGAGATGAGCGTTAATGCGCCGTTATAATCCTTCAAATAGTCTTCCAGCCATTGGATAGATTCAATGTCGAGGTGATTGGTCGGCTCGTCGAGCAGGAGCAGTTGCGGGCGTTGCAGCAGGATTTTTGCCAGCTCGATACGCATGCGCCAGCCGCCACTAAACTCCGACGTCGCGCGCAGGAAGTCGCTGCGCTTAAACCCCAGCCCCAGTAGGGTTTTTTCCGCTTCGCCTTCCTGGTTGTCGCCGCCGAGCAGGTAGTAATGGTCGTTGGTTTCGTTCAACTGTTCGATGAGCTTATGGTAGCCGTCCGACTCGTAATCGGTGCGGGACGCCAGCTCCTGCGTAATGCAACCAATGCGGTTTTGCAAGTCATGCAGGCAAGCAAACGCCTGCAAGGTTTCTTCCAGCACCGTGCGTCCGTCGGCCACCGCCATTTGCTGCGGCAGGTAACCAATCGTATAATCGGCGGGAACAACCACCTGCCCGGCGGTAGGCGTTTGTTTCCCCACCAAAATTTTCAACAGGGTAGATTTTCCCGCTCCATTCTTCCCCACCAGCCCGATGCGGTCGCGCGGGTTAATGGCAAACGACACATTATCCAACAAAGTATAACCGCTAAATTCTACGCTAATATTATTTACAGAAACCATTCGGGGAAGTTAAGAGTTAAGAGCGCCGGCGCCATGATGATGATATTTATAGTGCGCAAAGGTACAAAAAAAAGTTTTCAGTAGGCAGCGGGCAGTAGCAGCAGGCAGTGGCTGGCGCCTTTTTTTATTATGAATTATGAATTATGAATTATGAGGTGGCTGGCGCCGGCATTCATAACTCATAACTCATAACTCATAACTCCTAATTCCTAATTAAAAATACTTTTCCTATCTTTGCTTCATCTTTTTGAAAAAATTATTAAAGACAACAGCCATTTGATGCAAGACAATCAGCATTTGATTCAAGACAATTGGTATTTGATTCAAGACAATTGGTATTTGATTCAAGACAATTGGCATTTGATTCAAGACAATATAAACTAAAAACGAAATATTTAAAACAATTATGGCAAGAACTGACTGGATACCCGGCACCCGCGAAGTCCGCTACCACCTGGCAACCCGCATCTGGAACTACCCCCTTCCCCCTTCACTCTTCCCCCTTCACCCTTCACTCTTCACTCTTCACTCTTCACCCTCCACTCTCCATGAAAGAGTTTTGTTGTTTTTTTCGACAGTTTGTGGTTGGTGATTACGAAATCGACGATGGCGCGGGGGCTGTCGACATGCACCACGCGGACGGTTACCTTATGCCCTATCCGGTAAAAATGCCCGGTCATCTTTCCCTGTATAATATACTGGTCGACGTCGAGCTCATAGCTGTCGTCGAGGAGGGTTTTCAGCAGCACGCGGCCGCGAATGCCGGAGTCGTCCAGCGTTACCGACAGGGTGGTGGGCGATACGTGCGTCACCGTGCCTTCAAATTCCCGCCCCACTTTGTCGCTTAGGAATTCCGCCGCTTTTTGCCGATCCATGGCATCTTCCAGCGCTTTGGCTTTTTCGCGCATGAAATTAAAATGCTGGCAGGCCGTTTCGTAATTGAAAATATAGGTGCGTTCCGAATAATCGATAAAGGCATTGGTCAGCAGCCGGTGCACCACCATGTCCATGTACCGGCGGATGGGCGAGGTAAAATGCGTATAGTGGTCAAACGACAGGGCGAAGTGGCGGCGGGGCACGGGGCTGTATTTCCCGCAGGCCATCGAGCGGATGGAGAGGTTGATGAAAAGCATTTCTTCCTGTTCCCCTTCCAGATGCGACAGGAAGTGGGAGATGCTTTTGGCGATGGTGCGGCTGGCGGTGCTGTTGGGGGCGGTTTCGCCATTCAGGGTATGCCCGTAGTTGGCGGCGACGCGGCGCAATTCGTCGAACATGCGCTTGTTCGGCAAGCCGTGCGTGCGGTAGACGAAAGGCATGCGCTTCCTGGCGGCGATTTCCGCCACGTTGCGGTTGGCCAGCAGCATAAATTCTTCTATCAGCTTCATCGACTCCAGCCGTTTGTGCGGCCTTACGCCAATGACTTTTCCCATTCCGTCGAATTCAAAATACAGTTCCGGGCGGTCGCTGAAAGTGATGGCGCCGTTGAGGAAGCGGCCTCTCCGCAATTTTTTCGAAAGGGCATACAGCGTACGCAGTTCGCCGGCAAATTCGCCGGCTCCGCCGTCCAGCAGTTCCTGCGCTTCGGCGTAGGTAAACTGCCGTTGCGAGCGGATGAGGGTTTTGGCGACTTTCCGGGAGCGGACCCTGGCCTTGTCATCTATTTCAAACAGCACGGAAAAGGCAAGCTTGTCCCTTCCGGGAAACAGGGAACAGCCGTGGGTTACGGTATCGGGAAACAGCGGCAGCACGCGGTCGGGCAGGTACACGGAGGTGGTATATTTATAGGCGTGTTTATCGAGGATAGAGCCGGGTTTTATATAATGCGTCACATCGGCAATGTGGATGCCTATTTCCCAATTTCCTTCGGGCAGGGGGCGAATGGAGAGGGCGTCGTCCACATCTTTGGTGCCGTCGGGGTCGATAGTGAACGTCGGGACGCCGCGCAAATCAAGGCGGGAGGCGATGTCTGCCGGCGTAATATCAAACCGGATGGCTGCCGCCGCCTCTTCTTCTTCTGGGCTGAAGCCCTGCGCGAAGTTATTTCTTTGCAGGAGGGTCTGCGTTTCGACATATTCCGTATCGGCTTCGCCCAGTATTTTTATTACTTTGGCAGCAATAGTTTCGCGCCGGTGCCCGTTGGGCTGCAATTCCACCAGCACGCGGTCGCCGTTTTCGGCGTTTTTGATACAGTTCAGCGGGACAACGATGGTGCGGAAAAGCTCCCGGTTGACAGGGGTAAAATACGCCCTGTGCTCCAATACCTCCAGGTTTCCCACCAGGTGGCGTTGGGCAAATTTGATGACGCTCACTACTTCCGCTTCCAAAGAGTGTGGCGCTCTCCGGCGGATTTTAACGCTGACGGTATCGCCATGTGATGCCCCGAGCAATCGTTCCGGAAGGATATATACCGGTAGTCTATAATTGCCGGAAATCAATAGCGGCTTGTCGGGTTGCGACAAGTCAACCACGCCCGTGATGCGGCGATAATCGTGCAGGCAAAACTTCCCCGGATAGGGTTGTTCAATTTTTCCTTTCAGCAGAAGGTGGCGTATAGCCTCGTCAAGGGCGCATTGTCCGTCGATGCTGTCCATACCCAAATCCCTCGCCAGCTCGTAGGCGGTAAAATTCCTGTAAAAGCCGATTTCGAACACGCGCAACAGCCTTTCGGCGAGGCGGCGTTCAAACCGGCGGGGAAACAGGAATTTTTCCCACCACGGGCGTGACGATGATTCGGATAAAAATTTTGCGAGGCTCGGTAAACCGTTGAAGGGTTTACGCGCCATCGGCTACTTACCGCTCGTAAAGTAAGTATTTATGATTTCCTTTTGGAATAGTTCCGGGCACCGGTATGGGCGCCCGTACGGGATAAAGATGTGAATGTTTCATATTTGTTTGTGTTTGTTTGTAGCTGCAAAGGTGCAAAAATTTTCGGACATACGAAAATTTTAGAGAATGGAGAATACCCTTCGGGCGATGAAAGGGATGAAAGGGATGAAAGGGATGAAAGGGATGAAGAGAGATGAAGAGGGATGAAAGGGATGAAGAGGGAGGAAGAGGGAGGAAGTATGAGTGCTGGCGCCAGCCACTGCCTACTGCCTACTGCCTACTGAGAACTGCCTACTGAGTAACTGCGTCAGCCGACTCTTAGTTCTTAGCTCTTAGTTCTTAACTCAAAGGTGCATGAAAATCCAAATTTTTCATGTAAATTTGTGCGCAAAATTAGAAGGAATAGTATGTCGAAAGTTGTAAAAATCCGCCGGGGGCTGGATATTTCACTGAAAGGGAATGCGGAAAAAGTGCTTTCCAGGACAGGGAAAGTAACAAGTTATGCCGTGCGGCCGGTCGATTTTCCGCACCTGGTACCGAAATTAACCGTGCGCGAAGGCGAGCCGGTGCTGGCGGGCACGCCTTTGTTCGTGGACAAGTACCGCCCCGAAGTGCGTTATGTGTCGCCGGTGAGCGGCACGGTGGCGGCGATTGTGCGCGGCGAGAAACGCCGGTTGCTCGAAGTGGTGGTAACCCCAGCGGAAGAACAGCAATATTTGCAGCATCCGGTACCCGATTTGGCGGCCTGTAGCCGCGAGCAAATCGTGTCGCTGATGCTGGAAAGCGGCGTATGGCCTTTTCTCAAACAGCGTCCTTTCGGCGTGGTGGCGCATCCGGACGGCCGGCCGAAAGCGATTTTTATTTCCGGTTTCGACACTGCGCCGCTGGCTCCCGACATCGATTATGTATTAACCGGCGAGGGCGAGGCGTTTCAAAAAGGCATCGACGTGTTGTGCAAACTGTGTGATAAAGTCTATCTCGGGCTGAATGGCCAGCCGGCGGCAGTCAGCATTTTCCGCAAGACAAAGGGGGTGGAGGTAAATACGTTCATCGGGCCACATCCCGCCGGTAATGTGGGGGTGCAGATTTACCACATCAGCCCGCTGAATAAGGGCGAAAAGGTATGGACAATAGACCCGCAGCATATTGTTTCGTTAGGCCGCCTGTTTTTAAAGGGGGTTTACAATGTGTCGAAAGTCATTGCACTGGTGGGCTCCGAAGTGAAAAGACCCCGCTACTACCGCGTGATTGCCGGCGCCGCCGTGTCATGCGTGGAAGAATATATTATCAAAACAAACCGCCCCCGTTACATTAGCGGCAATGTGCTTACCGGTACAAATATCGGCGCCGGCGGCCATTTGGGTTTTTACGACGCCTTGCTGACGATTATTCCGGAAGGAGACAAGTACGAATTTCTCGGCTGGCTCAATCCTTTGCGGCTGCATCGTTACAGCGTTTCGCGCAGCTCCCTGTCGTGGATATCGCCCGGAAAGGAATATACGCTGGACACCAATATCAACGGCGGCGTGCGCGCTTTTGTGGTCAATGGCGAATACGAAAAAGTGCTCCCGATGGATATTTATCCGGTCTATCTGCTCAAAGCTATTTTAGCTTCGGATATCGATAAAATGGAGCAGCTGGGCATTTATGAAGTATTGGAAGAAGACCTTGCGCTGTGCGAATTTGTATGCACATCCAAAATACCCGTACAGCAAATTTTGCGGAAAGGTATCGGGGAACTCTATGAAGAATTAAGAAGCAGGTAAAAACATTTTAAACAGGCAGTCCATGAATTTTTTGCGGAATATAATAGATAAGATAAAGCCGGCGTTTGAACACGGCGGGAAGCTCGGGTTCCTGCATTCGACGTTTGAAGCGTTCGAGAGCTTTGTCTTTGTGCCGAACACCGTTTCCAAATCAGGCGTGCATATCCACGACAGCAATGATTTGAAACGTACGATGACCACTGTGATAGTGGCGTTGCTTCCTGCGCTGCTGTTCGGCATGTGGAATATAGGCTACCAGCGTCACCTGGCGTTTGGCGAGGCGATGTCCGGTTGGGAAATGTTTACTTTCGGCTTTTTGAAAGTACTTCCGATTATTGTGGTGTCGTATGTGGTGGGATTGGGTATCGAATTTACGTCGGCGCAAATCCGCAAGCACGAAGTCAATGAAGGCTTCCTGGTAACCGGTATGCTGATTCCGTTAATTATGCCGGTCGATTGCCCCCTTTGGATGATCGGCCTGGCCACTGCTTTTGCGGTTATCATCGGCAAGGAAGTTTTCGGCGGCACCGGGATGAATATCTTTAATCCCGCCCTGCTGGCGCGGGCGTTCCTGTTTTTTTCCTATCCGTCGCACATGTCGGGCGGCACGGTCTGGGTGGCCGGAATGAAAGATACGCCGGCGATAGATGCGGTTACTGGCGCCACCCCGCTGGCGCATGCCGCTGCCGGCGAAATGGACAAACTGCCGTCGGCCTACGATATGTTCTTCGGGTTCATTCCCGGCGCTATCGGCGAAACGTCCACTTTGGCTATCCTGATTGGCGCGCTCATATTGATTTATACCGGCACGGCAAGCTGGAAAATTATGCTGTCGTGCGTAACCGGCGCACTGGCCACCGGTTTTGCGCTGAATATTATCGGCGGTAATTCTTACATGCACCTTTCCCCGTGCTATCATTTACTGATGGGCGGCTTTGCTTTCGGCACGGTATTCATGGCGACCGACCCGGTTACCGGCGCGCAAACCGCCACCGGGAAGTGGATTTACGGATTTTTAATCGGCCTGTTTACGGTGCTGATTCGCGTATTCAATCAGGGCTACCCCGAAGGAATGATGTTGGCTATCCTATTTATGAACGCGTTTGCCCCGCTGATTGACCATTATGTTGTGGCAGCAAATATCCGTAAACGCATGAGGAGAAAGTTAAAAACTAAAAGTTAAGAACTAAGAGTTAAGAACTAAGAGTTGGCTGGCGCCAACATTCATAATTCAATAAAGAATTTGACGCGATGAATAAAAACAGCAATACTTACACTTTCCTTTACGCCACAGCGCTTGTGGTGGTAGTCGCTACCGCGTTGTCCCTGACGGCGACGGGGCTGAAAAGCCGGCAGCAAAAAAATATTGAAGTCGAGAAAAAACAAAATATCCTGCTATCGGTTAATAAGGCGGGAGCCCTTGACAGTGTGCCCGACAGGAATGCGTACATAGAAGAATTATACCGCCGGTATATCGTAGAAGAATACCTGGTGGACGCCGACGGCCACAGAAAGGAAGGCGATGCGTTTGCGATGAATATGAAAACGCAGTATGATATTATCAGGGAAATCAACGCCGCCGGCGTTACCGATGAAGAAAAGCTGGCGTTGCGGGGCAAATTGTCTTTGCCGGTGTTTGTGTGCCGGAACGACGACAGCACTTTGAAGTATATTGTGCCGGTGTATGGCTTGGGCTTGTGGGGCGCTATCTGGGGCTATGTGTCGCTGGACGACGACTTCAATACGGTATACGGCGCGATTTTCGACCACAAGGGCGAAACGCCCGGCTTAGGCGCGGAAATCGCCTTCCCCAAATTTTTCAAACAGTTTGAAGGAAAGCAGCTGTTCAAAGAGGGACAGTTTACTTCTATCCGCATTGTCAAGGGCGGCGCCCCCGCCGGCGACCGACACGGCGTCAATGCTATTTCCGGCGGAACTATTACCAGCCGGGGCGTGGAAGAGATGCTGAAAAACTGTTTGACCGAATATAAACCGTTTTTTGGACAACAGGAAAGATTTAAAGAGTCAAAAAATTAAAGATGCAAGGATTTTAAAACCGAATAAATCATGGAAGCTGAAAAAACAGGAAATAATACGGGGCTTTTTTGGAAATTGTTTACCGCCCCGTTGGGTAAAAATAATCCGATAACCGTTTTGGTGCTGGGCATCTGTTCGGCATTGGCGGTAACGGTGCAGCTGGAGTCCGCTCTGGTTATGGGGTTGGCGGTAACAATCGTTACCGGTTTTTCCAGCCTTATTGTGTCGTCGTTGCGGGCTACGATTTCGCCGCGCATCCGTATTATCGTGCAGCTGGTCGTGGTGGCAACGCTGGTTATTATCGTCGACCAGGTACTGCGCGCCTACGCCTACAACGCAAGCAAGCAGTTATCCATTTTTGTCGGGCTGATCATCACCAATTGCATTATCATGGGACGCATTGAAGCGTTTGCCCTGGCGAACAAGCCCTGGCTCTCCCTGATTGACGGCATCGGCAACGGGCTCGGCTACGGCATAATTCTGGTGATCGTCGCCTTCTTCCGCGAATTATTCGGCTCCGGCACGCTGATGGGCTACCAAATCATTCCCGAAAGCTGGTACATTGTGAACGGCGGCTTTTATGAAAACAACGGACTGATGATTCTGCCGCCCGCCGCTTTAATTGTGGTAGGCCTTATTATATGGGTGCAGCGAAGCTTTTATAAAGTATGAGATATGAATTTTTAAATCTTTGATTTTTTTAAATGACATGGAAAATATTATTAGCATATTTGTAAAATCTATTTTTGTAGACAATATGATATTTGCATTTTTCCTCGGCATGTGTTCCTACATTGCCGTGTCGAAAAATGTAAAAACCGCTATGGGTTTGGGTATGGCGGTTATTTTTGTACAACTGGTTACCTTGCCGATAAATTATTTGTTGAATACCTACCTGCTCACGCCCGGAAGCCTTGCATGGGTTAGCCCGGAGTTAGCCGGTATGGATTTAAGCTTTTTGAGTTTCATCATTTTTATTGCCGTGATTGCTTCCATTGTGCAGATACTGGAAATGGTGATAGAAAAAGTTGCGCCGGCGCTGTACAACCAGCTGGGGATTTTCCTGCCGCTCATTGCGGTAAACTGCGCCATCATGGGCGGGTCGCTGTTTATGCAGGAACGCGAATACGCCAACCTGGGCGAAGCAACAGCGTTTGCGCTGGGCTCCGGCATCGGCTGGTGCCTGGCGATTGCAGGCATTGCGGCTATCCGCGAAAAGTTAAGCTACTCGAATGTACCGACGCCCCTGCGCGGCGTAGGCATCACGTTTATCCTGACCGGCCTGATGGGTATCGCTTTTATGAGTTTCATGGGAATCAAATTGTAGAACTATAAATCTTAATCACCAATGAATATAGGCGTATTGGCAGCGGCATTAGTCATCTTTTTAGTCATCGTACTGCTATTGGTTTCGGTATTACTGTACGTAAAAGCCAAATTCACCCCGCAGGGCAACGTTATCCTGGACATTAACGGGGAAAAAAACATCCCTGTTGCGCCGGGAGCGTCGTTGCTGGCGACCCTGAGCGATAACAGGATTTTCCTGCCTTCGGCGTGCGGCGGCGGCGGAACGTGCGGCCTGTGCAGATGCCGTGTGCTAAGCGGCGGCGGGGAAATCCTCCCTACGGAAACGGGGTTCCTTACACGAAAACAGCAGCAGGAAAACTGGCGGCTGGGATGCCAGATAAAAGTACGCGAAGATATGCGCCTGGATATTCCCGAAGAGATACTGGGAATAAAAAAATGGGCATGCGAAGTAGTCAGTAACCGCAATGTGGCTACGTTTATCAAAGAACTGGTTGTGAAATTGCCGGCCGGCGAACGCCTCCACTTCCGGTCGGGCGGGTATATCCAGATAGACGTGCCGAAATGCGAAGTAGATTTCCGTAATATCCGGGTGGAGCCGGAATTCCATGCGGAATGGGACAAAATGAAGTTATGGAATTTGAAAATGAAAAACCCGGAACCCGCCTTCCGCGCCTATTCCATGGCGAATTACCCGGCGGAAGGGGATATTATTATGCTGAACGTCCGCATTGCCACCCCGCCGTGGGACAGGGAGAAGAACGCTTTCGCCAATGTCAATCCGGGCGTTTGTTCCTCCTACCTGTATTCCCGCCAGCCGGGCGACCAGCTGACCATTGCCGGCCCTTACGGCGAATTTTTCCTGCGCGATTCCGACAATGAAATGATTTTCGTTGGCGGCGGCGCCGGCATGGCGCCGATGCGTTCGCATATTTTCCATTTATTCCGTACCCTGAAAACAAAACGTAAAGTGTCGTTTTGGTACGGCGCACGCTCGCGCCGCGAAATTTTTTATGAAAACGAATTCCGCGCGCTCGAGAAAGAATTTCCGAATTTCAAATTCACCATTGCCCTTTCCGAGCCCAAGCCCGAAGATAACTGGACTGGCGCTACCGGCTTTATCCACCAGGCGCTTTACGACCTTTACCTGAAAAACAGCGACGCCCCGGAAGATATAGAATACTACCTCTGCGGCCCGCCGATGATGACCGGAGCCGTTACCGGATTGCTCGACAACCTTGGGGTTCCCGGAGAGATGATTATGTTTGATGATTTTGGCAGCTAAGTTAAATTTTTAAATTATTATTATTATTATGAAGCGATTTTTATTATTATTTACCTGTTCCGCCCTGTTTGGCAGCGTTTCGGCGCAGCATTTGTCTGTCGGTTTCCTGCCGCTCGAATACGAAAAGGGCGCTTATGAATTACCGGAAGTGTATGAATCGATACTGGATAAAGTGTGTGAAATACTGGAAATGGAGCCGACTTATATCGTATTGATAGAAGGCCATGCGGATATTGACGAGGGGACGAAGGAGGAGAATACGGCTTTATCGTTGAAGCGTTCGCAGGAGATTGAGCGCTATTTGACGGATAAAGGCGTTGATTTGTCGCGGCTGCGCGCTATCGGCTATGGCGATAATATCCTGTTAAAGGAATGTACTGCCGAAAATCCCTGCACGGAAGAAGAGCATGCCCAAAACCGCAGGGTCGTATTAGTGGTCCGGGAAAACCCGTATTACGTGGCGCCAAATTAGGTTAAAAGTTTAAGGTTTAAAGTTGGCTGACGCCGGCAACGCTTCCGTTGCCGGCGTCTTCTTTTTTAGCTTGCGGGGAGGAGGCAGGAACCGAAAATGTAGAAATACAGCGAAATAGTTTTTACACTGTGTGGAATAATTTTAACAATATATGAAATAATTTTAACAATGTACGGAATAATTTTAACAATATATGAAATAATTTTAACAATGTACGGAATAATTTTAACAATATATGAAATAATTTTAACAATGTACGAAAGAATTTTTACTTTGTATGGAATAATTTTAACAATGTATGAAATAATTTTAACAATATATGAAAGAATTTTTACTTTGTATGGAATAATTTTAACAATGTATGAAAGAATTTTAACAATGTACGAAAGAATTTTTACTTCTTTTGGAAGGATTTTTACTTCTTAACTTTTAGTTCTTAGCTCTTAACTCAAAAAGGAAGAGGAGGCTGGCGAGGAGTCCGGGGATGCCGAAAAGGATGATGATGGAGGCGTTGACAAGACGCAGCAGGGGGTTGCGCTTTGCGCCCTTGCGCCCTGCGGTGAAGAGGTAGGCGAAAAAGGTGAGGTGGCTGATAAAAAGCGACCAGCCAAACCGGACGTGAAAGACGGGTTGCAGGTAGTCGGAATGACGGCTGGAGAAGGAAAGGTATATGGGGAAAAGCCAGCGGGCAACGGTATTCCAGCGGTTGGGGGAGGCGTGGATAACATGGGGGCGGTCGTGCTGCCGGAGGGTGGCGGCGTCCAGGACGTAGCAGGTTACGCTGTCGGGCGTGGTGACGTTTACCATCCGGTAAAACAGGTTGCCCATGAGCATCACCGAGTGTTCGTCGATGTTTATCGGCGGGATGTCAAGGCGCGTGAGGGGGTAGTTATCGCCGGCGGCGAGCGTGTATATCGCGCCGTTGCGGGCAACAAGGAAGCCGTAGATACTGTGGTCGGCTACTTCCAGTACGTTGAAGTAAGCTATTTCGAGGCTGTCGCCGGCGTGGGTGTCGTGCACAGAGGGAGCGCCCTTCGTCATTTTCAGGTGAAAAAGCCGTCCCCGGCTGTCGAGCGTAAAGTAACCGACGTCATAGGCTTTCTTCGCAGAGAGGTTGCCCCAGACCTGTTGTGCCGGAAAGGTAAAGTGCGCTGCTTCGAGGGCGGACTGGAATGAATCGCTCTTGGCGGTATTTTCCGTGTTGGTTAATTTGTCGATAAACGTTATCCGTTTTTTCAGGCGGAAGACATCTTCCGGCGCTTCAAGGTTGGCGCGTCCCGATTCGGATTCATACATGAAATAGAGCGGCAATGCCGGGGTGTGAATATTGCGCGGATTGTAACGCCACATAAAGGTTTTGGCGCGTAGTTCCTGCGGGTCGACAGGGACGCCGAGGAGGGTGTCGGGGAGGCTGTTGGTGAGCATCAGCTGGCGGTAACTGAGCAGGGGCGTAAGTGAGTCGAACGCTTCGCGCGTGTAGCGGTTGCCTTCCGTGTCGATATGCGTGAGCTTGTTATCGGGCGACGTCTCGCGGATAAGGAAGCGTTGCAACAGCACGCTGTAGTAAACAAACGGGTAGTGCGTAGCGGTAGTAGTGGCTATGCGCACAATGGCCGGCAACGCCCACGATAAAACGAGGGTCGTTACAAGAAGCAGGGTAATAGTATAAAGTTGTTTCATCAGTCTGTATAATTAGTCACATTAGTCACATTAAACAATTAGTCACATTATTGTACTCCGTCTTTAAATCGTATGAGGGAATAGAAAGTAAAAGTTATGCCCAGCGCACAGAAGGTTATCAGGTAGGGCAGCAGGGGCGCATAGGCGTTGGGGATTTCGTCAAAGTAAAACAGCTTGAGCAGGCACAGGGCCATGAGGATATTCCAGAGGCGTTGCTTCCATACCGGTTCAATGATGATCCATGCCGTAAGCAGGTAGGCGGCGAGGCCTCCCCAGAGCCACGGAAGTATTGCCGCAAGATTCCACTGCGTGATTTCCGCCGGGTAATAACGGTTGACGCCGACGCCTACCGCTGCATATACCAGCAGGAACAGCGCTGCCAGGCTCAGGATGCCGAATAAAAGCATGGAGAGGACAATCCGGTATTCCGGCAAAGGCAGGTGAAGCGTTAATTTCAGCCGTTTGTTAACCATTTCTGGCGCATACTGCACTACCGCCAGCAGGACGCCCGCCAGCAGGCACAGGTATTTCAAATAATCAAAATGCGTGACGCCTTTCTGGATAATGCTTTCCCAGACGGTGCCGGCCCCCAGCACGCGCAGTTCGGTGGACATATAGATAAAAGTATAGGCGATGATGCCGGCAAATGCCAAAAGGGTTACCAGCAACGCCCACCGCGATTTTATCCATTCTTTGAAAAAAAGGGAGACCTCCCCCCGTCCCCCTCCGAAGGAGGGGGCGGCAGCGCGGGACAATGGATAGTCGAATGTTTGTTGTGCGTTATTCATTATAGTAGTTAGTGTAGTTAATATTCGCTGTTCAATACTTGCCTGTTAACCCGATGAAGGCGTCTTCGAGGGAGAGGCGTTCCTGCGTGAGGTCAACGGGGTCGGCGCCTTGCGCTTTCAATATTTGCATTACTTCTTCCTGCGGAAGGAAAGAATAGGTTTCCCACGTGTTGCCTACCTTTTCGGTACTCCATAATTTTTTATCCTGTGAAATGTGGAACGTGGATGCGCCGGAAAATTTATAACGGTGAAAGGTATTTAAAATCTCGGCCGTGGGTTTATGCAGCAGGATGCTGCCGTAGTCGAGGATGATGCAGTCGTCGATGAGGAGCTCCATGTCCTGGATGATGTGGGAGGTCAGGAAGACCGTTTTCTCTTCGGCGGCGGCAAATTCTTTGAGGTATTCCACAAACAGGCGGCGGTAGCCGGGGTCGAGCCCCATAGAGAAGTCGTCGAGAATCATCAGCTCGGGGTCTTGGGCAAACAGCAAACCCAGCGCCACCTGCGAACGCTGCCCGCACGACATGGTGCTGATTTTTTGCGCCGGCGACACCTTCAATTTCGCCAGCAGCTCATAGTATGCCTCCCTTTTCCAGCGGGGGAAAAAGCGGCTGTAGTATTTTTCAATCTGCACGACGTTAAAGTAGCTGTGCTGGATATGTCCTTCCAGCAGCAGCCCTACCCGCGCCTTGGTGCGGGACGAGAGCCGTTCCATGCGTTCGCCGAACAGGCGGCACACGCCCGAGCGCGGCTTCAAGTAGCCGTTCAGGATCTTGATGATGGTGGTTTTCCCGGTGCCGTTCTTTCCGAGCAGCCCAAGTATTTTTCCACGCGGCACGTCAAAGCTCAGGTTTTCGTATATGAGCCTGTTTCCGTAGTAGTGCGTGATGTTCTCACA
>JAITSM010000057.1 GCA_031287815.1 Prevotellaceae bacterium | reverse complement strand
CAAGCCGGTTTTTAGTCCCGGACGGGTAAAAACGGTCACTGGGAAAGGGGAAACGGGGCAAGGGATGAAAGGGATGAAAGGGATGAAAGGGATGAACGGGATGAAAAATATGCAGTATGAGTGCCGGCGCTCATACTTCATATTTTTCATCCCTTTCATCCCTTTCATCCCTTTCATCCCTTTCATCCCTTTCCCCGTTTCCCCTTTCCCATTGACCGTTTTTACCCGTCCGGGAATAAAAACAGGCTTGCCGGAGTTCCGGCAAGGCTGTCCGGAGGTGAAAATAGGCTTGCCGGAGTTCCGGCAAGGCTGTCCGGAAGTGAAATCACGCTTGCCGGAGTTCCGGCAAGGCTGTCCGGAAGTGAAAACACGCTTGCCGGAGTTCCGGCAAGGCTGTCCGGAGGTGAAAACACGCTTGCCGGAGTTCCGGCAAGGCTGTCCGGAGGTGAAAACAGCCTTGCCGGAGTTACGGCAAGGTTGTTTGGAGGCAAAAATAGGCTTGCGGCAGTTGTCGCAACCCCCTAGATGGTAACCTTCAAATTTAATATCGCGAGGAAATAAACGGGGAAGAGTGAAGGGTGAAGGGTGCTGTAGACACGTAGGGACGCACGGCCGTGCATCCCTACTAAGAGTGGCCGCCTGTGGAAACGGGCGGCTTGCTTTTGAGATATTTTGCGTATATTTGTGGGGAAATAAAAAAACATAGACCATGGTAACAATGAACATCACCTTTGATAATCCGACGATTTTACCGGCGCTTGAGAAGTTAATAACAAATTTAAAAGGCGTTAAAAACGTTACTATAAGCAATGACAATGTTACCGAAACGCCCAATGCCCCAACCCGTGCCGCAATAAAAGAATTGCGTGCAGGAAAAGGCATCCATTGCAAAAATGTAGACGACTTGTTCTAATCGTCCCTGAAGGTTAGGACAGGTTTATATCCCGCCCGCTCTATTAAAAGTGGCTTTGCCTTAAAGTTAAAAACTAAGAGTTAAATAGCCGCCCGGGAACACGGGCGGCTATTCTTTTTGCAGCTCCTGCGAGTCTATGAATAAGGCGGGTATTTTTTGTGTTTCAAAGATATTTTTTACCTTTGCCAAGCCTAATGTAAAGCGTTATGAAAAGAAAACAAAATAATGGAGAATGGAGAATGTCTATTAAGGCGCCAGCCCCTTCACCCTTCACCCTTCACCCTTCTCCATTTTC
Organism: Prevotellaceae bacterium; assembly: GCA_031287815.1. GTDB lineage: Bacteria > Bacteroidota > Bacteroidia > Bacteroidales > UBA932 > JAIRKX01. Next base: position 20,378 of record JAITSM010000057.1, on the reverse strand, counting down.
CCTTCTCCATTCCCGGCTCTCCATTCCCGAAGAACGTGTGATCACCGACCCCCTGCGCCTCTTGGCGTTCGGCACGGATGCCGGATTCTACCGGCTGGTGCCGAAAATCGTTGTGCTTTCCCATACAGAGGCGGAAGTCATCGAAACCATACGGCTGTGCAGGGAAATGAATATCCCGCTGACCTACCGGGCGGCGGGCACCAGCCTTTCGGGGCAGGCCGTTTCCGATTCCGTGCTGCTGGTGGCCTCCCACCGGTGGACGGATTATACGATTATGGACGAAGGGCGGAAAATCCGCCTGCAACCCGGCCTCACCGGTGCGCGCGCCAATGCGCTGCTGGCGCCCTACGGGCGGAAAATCGGCCCCGACCCGGCCTCTATCAATGCGGCGATGATTGGCGGTATTGCCGCCAACAATGCCAGCGGGATGTGCTGCGGCGTTTCGCAAAATTCGTATAAAACCGTTGCCGACATCCGCCTGGTCCTTTTCGACGGAACGGTGCTCGACACCGCCGACCCCGCCAGCGTCGCCGCTTTCTGCGAAACGCATCCCGGCCTGGTACGCGAAATAGAACAGCTGCGCGACGAAGTGGCCGCCGACCCCGCCCTCACGGAACGGATAAAAAGAAAGTATAAAATAAAAAATACCACCGGCTACAGCCTGAACGCGCTGGTCGATTATTTCGAACCGGTGGATATTATCAAGCACCTGATGATTGGTTCGGAAGGCACGCTGGCCTTTATTTCCGACATTACCTACCATACGGTGGTTGCTGAAAAATACAAGGCCTGCGCCTTAATGGTTTTTGAAACCATCGAGCAGGCCTGCCAGGCGGTGCCGGTACTGAAAGCCTGCCCGGTGGCGGCGGTGGAATTGCTCGACAGGGAGTCGATGCGCTCGGTGGAACACGACGCCGATGCGCCCGGATATTTCCGCACCCTGCCGGAAACAGCCTGTACGCTGCTGGTCGAAATCCAGAGTAACGACGCCGGCGAACTGCGCCGGAAGGAAGAAGCTGTGCGCACGGCCGTGCCGGTAACGCACACCATCCAGCCCTACGAATTTACGTCCGAGCCGAAGGCTTACAACTTTAACTGGAAAGCGCGGAAAGGCCTCCTGCCGTCGGTGGGCGGGCTCCGGAAGCCTGGTACTACCTGCCTGATAGAAGATGTGGCTTTCCCGATCAACCGTTTGGCGGAGGCCTGTATTGCCCTCAAAGAACTGTTCGGCAAACTGGGGTATGGCGATGCCGTACTGTTCGGCCATGCGCTGGAAGGCAATTTCCACATGGTTTTCTCGCAGGATTTTTCCACGCCGGCGGAAGTAGCACGCTATGCCCGCCTGATGGACGAGCTGGCGGATATTGTCGTCCGCCGCTTCGACGGCTCGCTGAAAGCCGAGCACGGCACCGGCCGCAACATGGCGCCGTATGTCGAAAAGGAATGGGGCGAAACGGCCTACCGCATCATGCGCCGCCTTAAACGGCTTTTCGACCCGCAGCAACTCATCAATCCGGGTGTGCTCATCAATGCCAACCCGCGCGTTCACCTGGAAAACCTCAAGCCCCTGCCCCTCACGCGGACGCTGGTGGATAAATGTACCGAATGCGGTTTCTGCGAGCCGGTGTGCCCCTCGCGCAACCTGACGCTTACGCCCCGCAAACGCATTGTCGCCTACCGTGAGCTCTGCCGCCTGCGGGACGCCGGGCAGCCGCTCGACAAATACCATAAGGAATTTATTTCACAGTTTGATTATTTCGGGGAAAAAACCTGCGCTACCGACGGCCTTTGCGAACGCGAATGCCCTGTGGGCATCAACACCGGCAAGCTGATTAAGGAACTCCGGGCGGCGCAGGCAAGCGCCTGGAGCCGCCGGGTCGCCACCCGCATCGCCGCCCGCATGGACATGCTGACAGCCCTGCTCCGGTGGATGTTGAAAATACCGCATGCCATCGGGAAAATAACCGGCTACCCGTTCGTCGAATGGGTCATGCGCACCCTGCACCGCCTTTCCGGCAAACGTTTCCCCTTATGGACGCGCTACACGCCCACTGGCAACCGCCGGATCGCCGTTGCCGCAAAACCCGCGCCCGCCGGCGTTCCCGAAGTGGTCTATTTCCCTTCGTGCATCAACCGCGCTATGGGCGCATCGCCCGATTACAGGGAACAGCAAGCCCTGACCGCTAAGACTGCCCATTTGCTGGAAAAGGCAGGATACCATATCCGCTACCCGCGCGAAATGGATAAACTTTGCTGCGGCATGGCCTTCGACAGCAAAGGTTTTAAGGAACAGGGCTTGCAGAAAGCCCATGAACTGGAAAAGGCGTTGCTGGAAGCCAGCGAAAACGGGCGGCTTCCCATTCTTTGCGACATGAGCCCCTGCCTTTACCGGATGCAGGAAACGCTGGACAAACGGCTGGAACTGCACGAGCCGGTATCGTTTATCCTGCGCTACCTGAAGGGGCGGTTAACGTTTACCAAACTGCCCCTGCGGGTGGCGGTGCACAGCACTTGCAGCAACACGAAGATGAATCTTGCCGCCGACCTGGCAGCATTGGCGTCCCTCTGCGCCGAAGAAGTGATAGCACCGGACATCACCTGTTGCGCCTGGGCGGGCGATCGCGGCTTTTTCTTCCCGGAATTGAACCGCGCGGCGCTCGAAACGCTGCCCGCACAAATCAAAGGCGCGGCGGCCGGCTACAGCACCAGCCGCACCTGTGAAATAGGGCTCTCCATGATTACCGGCATCACCTACCGCTCCATTATCTATCTCGTAGACGAAGCGACCAAAGGAATGCAGGAATGAGAAGGAGTTGCCCGGCCTACGGTTTGTATTGCGACAGCGTGAGGTAAATCATCGTGTCTTCTTCTATGGAGAACTTGCAAGCGTCAAACTTCGGCGGGCCGTATGTCCCTTTAGCGTTATTGCTAAAACCTGTCGGCTCCGAAGGAATACCGAAGGCGCCCTTATCAAGCTCGCCGTTGTCGTTTTCATCGTGGAAAATGGAAACCGCATATTCGCCCGGCGCGATGCTGTCTAACACCACGCGGACTTCTTCCCTGTCCACTTTTGCAAGCGTTCCGTACACCGGCTTTTTCAGGAAATTTTCCGCGTCGTACACCGCCACATATAAGGCGCCTGCGGTTTTTTCCATGCCGTCTACTACGATGGTCAGTTTGCTTTGTGCGTTGAGCGTACTTGCTGCAAGCAGCATCAACAGAAAAAATGTTTGTTTCATAATTTAAAATTTGTTAATTGGTTTATAAATTTTTTAATTCGTTTGCTGTTTTTGATTGGCTGAAGGTGAAGAAAACGCCCAGAAAAAGGAAGCGTTTATCATCGGCTGTTACAGCCCTTTTTACGCCGGCGTTGATTTTGGAATAGTCGTAGCCGTAAATATTTTTATAGCCCAGCACGTTTTGACAGCCGAAATGTATCACAATCCAGTTGGTGGGCAGGTATGACCACGAAATATCCCAACGGTTGCGGAACGGCGTGGCGCCGAGCTTCGCATAAGGATTGGCTTCGTTGTAATAAGGCGTGCCGGAAGAGATAGTATAATTGCTCCCCACCATTGACCGTAAAGACGCTATCCAGTATTTTAGCGTAATGTTGAATGAATGCGGCGCCACATAGGACGGCGCGATTTCTTCCGGAAAATAATCATACTGTTTTTTTGTGTTGTTGTACGAATACGTCAGCCAATATTCCAATTTTCTAAAATTGTTTTTCCAAAACACATCAACGCCCCATCCGTAGCCGCTTCCGGCATTCGCAAAAGCTTCGGCGCGGTATGTCCCCTGTGCATAAGTAACCACATTTTTATACTTTTTATAATAGGCGTCGATTTGAAATTTGCCGGTTCTTTTCACATAACTGTAGGATACCGTGCCCTTGGTTACCGAAGCAAAATCAATATCATCAGCCTGCTTCAGGTAATTCATAGACGGCAACTGGAAATAATCGCCCAGCGATACGGAAAAAATATTTTTGGAATGAAGGCAGTAAGCCACATATATACGCGGGGCCATATTGAATTTTTGCAAATAACCGGAATATTCGCCGCGCACGCCCACGCTCGCCGTCAGGTTGTTTGTCAAGAACAATTTCAAATCATCATATATACTAAGGAGCCGGCTATCCGGATTTGTACGGTAATCTTGCCCCAGCGAATACGTTTCTTCGTAAGGGTTGTAAATAAATTCCGCCCCCACGCGGTTAATCAATTTCCGGTATTTATATTGCAGCGTAATTTTGTTGTGGTTCCACGTGTTTTGCGTAGTCAGCCTGTCGTGTTTAGCTTGTATGTCGGTGGCAGCGAATTTATCAATCACTACATTTCCCGCTGCCGACAACGACAGTGCATGATTGAATTTATGATAAAAATTCAACTGTGCATACACATACGTTTGTTGAATATCGCTTTCCAAAGATATGTCGTCTATATTTTCGTAGCGGTATGCGCCGCCAGCGTGGCTGCCGTTAAATTGCACCGTCATTTTCGTTTTGGGTGAAAATTCCTTCGTCAGGAAAAAATCGGCAGCGATTTGCTGGTAATCTTTCGTCCATTCATATTGATTTTCGTTCCATCGTTTCGACAGCGCCAAATTGAAATAGTCGAGGCTGGCGCGGTAGGCGTACGAAGGCTTTTGGCCGACGTGCGTTACGCCGGCATATACCGACGACACGGTAATCGTGGTTTTGGCTTCCATTTGCTCCTTTTCTTTGGTGTTAAGGTTTACCACGCCCGATAAGGCTTGCCCGAATTCCGCATTAAACCCGCCCGATTGCAGCACAATACCCTCGAACAGGTCGGAGTTAAAGCGGCTGCGCACGCCCGCATTTTTGGATGACGAAGAATAGGGATTCGCCACAATCAAATCGTTGATGTATACCTGCGACTCGTCGGAGTTTCCGCCTTGTATAATCAGCCGCCCGTCGTTGTCGTTAGCCTGCACGCCGGGCAGTATGCGCATGTTCGCGATAATGTCGGCCATAGCAGCCGGGTTGGTTACAATGTCGAAAGTGGACACTTGCAACGTCTGTGCCGAATAATCGCTAAAGCGTCCGTTCCGGAAAGCAGAAACCGTTACGCTGCCCAAGTTATACACGCTGTCCAGCAAAATCACTTTTATGCTTTGTTGCCCTTTGTTTAGCGCAAGTGTTTTTATTTTGTATCCGAAAGATTGAAAGCGAATGTTCCTTTTCTGTAGCGTGTCTGGATAAACCAGTGTGAATTTTCCGGCATTGTCCGAAACGGTTTGAAACATTCCGTTATTAAAATTAACCAGCACGCCTGGAAGCGGGTTATTGCTTTTATCTGCAATTTCGCCCGACAGTTTTGTTTGCGCCTGCAAGCCGTATGCATGGACGAAAAGGAAAATAAGTAAAACAAATGTATGGTTTTTCATGTTACTGTTATTTGCAAATTAGTTTATATTATAAACTATAATGGGTAAAAAAATAAATCATTTGATATACGTCTTCAAATTCTTCACATACGTGTCGAACGCATTCACGCCTTTGGCGGTTATCTTGCACACGGTGCGCGGCATTTTACCCAGAAAGGTTTTTTTTACTTTAATGTAGCCCGCTTCGCTCAATTTGTCGATTTGTACGCTCAGGTTGCCCGACGTGGCGCCGGTTTGTTCTTTCAGGAACACGAAATCGGCTTCTTCCACGCCCAGCAGCAACGACATGAGAGCTAAACGCAGTTGCGAATGTAACAGCGGATCGAGATCTTTAAACATGGCTTTCTTTTGCTAATTTGTTCAATTTATAGCCGGGAATAATAAATCCGATAACCATACATATAGCTAAAATAATGAATTGAACGAGTACGCCATTCCCATTTTTGAATAACATAATGGACAATGCGCAAGTCGACGAACCTATCCACTGGGCAATAGCGCCATGCAAAAAGGGGCGGAAGCGGCTCATTTTAGCTGTTGCAAATTCGCCAATGCCTGTAAATAGCAGAATAATCGGATTTGTCAGGTAAAAAAAGTGATTAAATTCCTGCAAAGCATAAGACAAACCGAAAATAATAAATAGAAAAATAATATTGGAAATGCCGAATGCTTTCCATATCGACGAAATAAAATGGTCGATATGGGTCTTCACAATCGCCGAACGGTCTATTTTCTTTTCCAATATGAAAGAGACAATCCATGCCGGCACCATGATCCACCAAATAAGGAATGAATAATTCGTCGGTATGGACAGGCTATGCAGGACATACGCCAATATAACGTTCAACAGCGCCGCAATAGCTACCATATACCCCCAATAAATCATAAAGGTGCCGGCGCCTTTATGAATATTGTTGCGCGCACGGTTAATCATTTCGCTGATGACCGCCAAACTTTCCTGTTCTGTAAATTTTGTTTCCATAGTTTTTAGTTTAAAAAATAATTTATGCCGCAAAGGTAAACAAATTTATAATATAAACCAAATTTATTTTTAAACCACCTATAAAAAGAAATTTCGCATCATTTGTTTTTCTCTAAAATATACATCCTGGCAGATTGTATATTCAGCGACTGCTTGTCAAGGTAGCCATTTATTTCAGTGAAAATAACAGCATATTTTGAATCTATGGTTATACGCTGCTTATCTGCGACCATATCATAATAGGAAATATCCTTCCAACTAATGCCTGCTATCTGCCGGACGGCGTCCGGAAGGGAAATGGAGGTTGATAATACGCCGTAATGATAGATTTCAATAGCGTCGTTGGGCCTTGCTTTTATTTTGACGGCAAGCGTCGCGTCTTCTGCGGAAAGGGTTTCCTGATTCGCATCGCTGCTCCAGTAGCGGAAATAATACATTCTGTCGTAGCCGGTAATTTCAAAGGGTTGCGCTTCTTTTGTCTCTATTTCAAAGTAGGTATATTTCGCTACTTCCTCCTCCTCCCGATATTCCATGCGGCAGGTTTCGTAGCGCTCTTCATACGCTTTGCAGAGGCTGTCAATGCCAGAGGGGAGCGGTTTCTCTTTTTTGTCAAAATACTTTATAATTCCCTGTATTTGCCGGTAGTCTACCTGTGCTTGGTGAATTTGCCCTTCGTCGAGCGGTTTCCCTTCCTTCGGGTATTCCTGTTTGGCCAGCAGTTTTTTCAGGCGGTGCATTTGTGAATATTCCGATACATTAAATACATTCCACGGCCCCACTACAGATAGCACGGCCGCGCAGGACAGGGAAACAAGTATAGGGCGAAATGTTTTTCCTTTGGTAAAAATCATGTACAGCGAAATGCCCAACAGCCAAAAAGCGCCTGCCCACAGGAAATAGCGGTTTTCGGTAATCCCATAGTCGGCAGTGCGGCGGAAAGCAGCTACAAATAACAGCGCAAGTACCGGCAATTCCGAATAGAAAAAGTACCGGCCAAAGAGCGTGGCTATTTTAGTGGCTTTCGTCAGGTAAAAATGGTGCAATAAGAAATAAACGAGTAAGCCGGCGGCCGAGTAACAAATCGTCATCCAGCCGACCATGCCATCGGGCAGTTGCCATGTCACAAGGATTTTCAGCCCATAAGCATAAAAAATCAGCAAGTACAGGGCCAGGACAGGCAAAAGGATATATTGCCCGAACACGCGCAATATGGTATAGTTTTTATCTTGCTTCCCTACAAATTGCGATAAGACAGGTATACCGGCAGTGAAGAACAGCGGGGCAAATAAAATGCCGACAAAACAGATTAAATACAAATACCATTCTTCTTTGATAGGTACGTTGAATAAGGTGTCAATAGTAAGCAATGCTAAGCAAAGGCCAGCCAAAAAGACCCCTGCGCAGATAACGGAAAATAAATACCTCCACCCGATTCCTATAATATACTTCCAGAAGAGCGAAGGTTTTGAAAGGCTGCGATAGGGGGCTACGCATACCCCGGTTATGGAAACCAGGCAAAGGACGACGTAGTAAGTAAGGTCAACGGAAGAGAAATCACGCGGGCCGGGCAACAGGGAATAATACAGCGCCAGCGGGGGAATAACCAGCAAATCGGCATAGCTGCGCCAATCTTGCCGGTTAAGGTCTTCCGTAAAAAGGCGCAAGGCCACCGCCGATATAAAACCCAATGGGAGCAATAAATTCAGCTTAAAGGAAAAATCGTCTTGCGAGTCAAGGTGATTTCCGTCAATAATCAATATTTCTATTATAAAAAGCGCCACACAACAAAGCGTAGCAACAGGAAAACGCAAAACGATTTCCTTCATTCGCGCCAGGATAAGCGACCAGTTTATTTTTTTCATAGCGGTGATTTTAGTTGAAGGGTGTACCCAATTCTATTTTTGCAAATGTAGCTTATTTTATCATACATACAAAATTATTAAATATATATCCTTGAGAATGGGCTTGCGCCCCGGGAGGCATTCTCTATTCTCCATTCCCATTCGCTCCGAGCCCTTCGGGAGGGTTTCCAAGTCTACTGGAAGTGCACCGAAGCCCTTCGGGAGGGTTTCCAAGTCTACTGGAAGTGCGCCGAAGCCCTTCGGGGCGGTTTCCAAGTCTACTGGAAGGGGGCCGAAGCCCTTCTGGAGGGTTTCCAAGTCTACTGGAAGTGTGCCGAAGCCCTTCGGGAGGGTTTCCAAGTCTACTGGAAGTGCACCGAAGCCCTCGTTGGGGGTTTCAGTACGTACTGGAAGCGCCGCCGATAAAAACTACAGTAGGCGAATGCAACGGACTAAAACCACATCAGACACATCGCTTGACCAACTATAACCGCAGTCATGCATACCAGCTCCTGACGCATCATTGATTGTTATCCTAGACGGATTGCCATCATTTACATAATAATCTTCTCCTGAAGCTGCGTTATAATCACCCCAATATGTTAGAGTCTTTAGACTGGCGAGACCGTAGTAATCATCACGAGGGCACTTGCTATCGTATGGTGTAAGAATTTTGCATTGGTCGGCTTGTGAATTGGAATACGAGCTTAGAATTTGTTTATAATTGTTTAACAATGGTAAATACCACCCATTTGGACAAACACCCTGTTTATTAGCGCCTGTTCCACTTGTGCCGCCCCATGCATCCCTTGCTTGTGCTCGTGTATAATATCTACCGCATTCATTTTTTGTGCACCATGAAGGTTGTGTACCAGTTTTAGCGTATTTTACATTTTGCGCCAACCACCATTTATTGTCAGGCATCAAAACAATTCTATATAATTCCTCATCCCTGTTATCTTTTATCCACGCTTCCCAGTTCTGCGCGCCACTGCTACGCTGTTGGCAAAGGTGCGAAGCGTCAATCAATAAATCGCTGCCGGTGTACTTACAAAAAACGCCCGGACATGCTGTTTTATCTCTGATGGTAACAGGCGTAATGGTCAATGCCGAAATAGTAAGCGTTGTTCCGGTTACCGGTTGGATTGCTCCATTAGAAGCTGTTAATGTAAACGGTGGCGTGCCGCGCAAAGTATAAACGCCACTGTTCGCCGTTACATTCGGCGGATAGTCGGAAACGTAAGCGCACCAATCAAAATTACTTTCGGTAATGTTTAATCGGACAGTAACGGTAGCGCTATAACTGCCGCTGTTACCTTGCAACCAAAATCCTTGTCGGTTGCTGCCGTCGTACGAAATGGAGGCCGTAGGCGATGCAGCCGAAACGGCTGCACGTGTCCATGTATTCCCACTTGTCGTGTTATTGTTATTGATTTCGATGTAATCTACCCACACCCACACTTTGGAAAGGTGCGTGGCATCACGCGAGCCGGCGTTCCACCATACGCGGAAAATCACGGTTTGGTTTGTGTAATCTGCGCCGACAGGCTCCACATGCGTTACCTGTGCGCTTGCTGCCACGCTTGTCAGCATGGCGAGAAGAAAGAAAAATTTTTTCATACTATTATTATTTGAGGTTTATGTTCATTAAATTCGTCCCCTGGGACGGAATGTTGGTAGAAACGATGATTATTCCGCCGCCGTCGTCCCGTGAGGGACGAAATGTGATGGTTATCTCTTCACATAAATGCATCTTTTTTTATTGTTATCCCTTTTCATATTCCGTCCCTGACGGGACGGTGTTAGTTGTTCATTTGTCTATGTTCTATAAGTCCATGTTCTTTTATCTATGTTCTTTTTTCGCAGCATTGGGGTTATTTCCAAACACAAACTTTTTCTACATAAACAACCCCTTGCTACGATTTTTTATTCGCTGCCGATTTTCAACGTTTCGGTTTTATTTGTATAGTAAATTTTCAAATATAAACGGAACGTGGGTAATACTTATCATTTGTTGAGGTTCTTGACTACCTTGCATTGGGATAAGTAAAACCCACGCATTCTACGTGTGATTTCATTTAATTCTCCAATGCACAAAAATTGTCAAGATTTCCAACAAATGGAATATTTTCTCAAAATGTAAAAGAGCATAATAGCGCTGCAAATATATTACTTTATTTTTTAATTGCAACTATTTTTGAAAATGTTTTTTCGTAAGGTGGTTTTGGCGTTAGCCCATTCTCCATTAGAAACGGCGTGAAACGCCGGATTTTCATAACCGCAGGCCAGTGCAGCGCAGCCTGCGGTACAAAGAATGCCTGCGCCTTTCGCGCGGCGCACTGGCTTTCCGCTATGCACGGACAGTGCTCCGCGCGAATGGCAGGGAGTGCATATAGCCCCCATGCTACGTTACGCTCCGCTTCACTTGCATGGGGTTATGAAAATTCAAGCCCTACGGGCTTAGTTAATGGAAAATGTCTTTTAATTATGAATTATAAATTATAAATTATGAATGCTGGCGCCAGCTACCTCGCATATCGCGAATCACAAATCGCAAATCGCAATTATTTTTGTATATTTGCACGGTTTTTCAAGAAAATATCTAATTTAAAAATAGTATGAAATACGTTACAAAAAGTTTAGTGGAAGAATATTTCCGTTCATCGGATGTCTATCACGAAGAAAGCGCGGAGTTGCGCAAAATACCAACTATTACGGTGGACAATTATATTGTCCTGGGGCAACTGACAGCGTTGCGGTTTCTGGAATGGGTGTGCCTCAACCCGGGCGGGGTGGTGGCGCTGCCTACCGGAAAAACGCCGGAGTTTTTTATCAAGTGGATGCAGTATTACCTGGCAAACTGGGAAAAAGAAACGCAAGGCGGCCTGCTGGAAAAAGTGGGGCTGAAAGGTAAAAAGCCCGATTTCCGTTCGCTTTATTTTTTTCAGCTGGATGAGTTTTTCCCGATAAATCCCGAGCATGAGCGTTCGTTCCTGCATTTCGTTAAGAAATTTTATCTTGATAATTTCGGGTTTGACCCCGCTAAAACACGGTTGATAAATACGAATTATCTAAACGATGAACAAAAGCGTATACTGGGGAATGTGCAATCGTTGGAAGAGCTTTTTGCAGAGGGCATCGATCTTTCGTTGCGTATTCAAAAGCCGACGGCTGAAGTGGAAATTCACCGGCAGCGGGCTATCCGGCTATTCGATGAGTTTTGCCAGTCATACGAAGCGGAGATAAGGGATTTGGGCGGTATCGGGTTCTTTTTGGGCGGTATTGGCCCGGACGGGCATATTGCATTTAATGTGGCAGGCTCCAGCCATTATTCGCATACCCGGCTCACGGGTATCAACTATGAAACGCAGGCTACGGCAGCTACCGATTTGGGGGGGATTGAGCTGGTGCGTAAAAAAGCGGTAATCACTATGGGTTTGGAAACGATTACCTATAATCCGGATACGGTAGCGGTTATCATGGCTGCGGGGCAATCGAAATCGCAGGTGACGGCCAACGCTATCCAGCAGCCGGCGCAGTTGCTTTATCCCGCCACGGTGTTGCAGAAATTGCCGAACGCGCGTTTCTTTATCACCAGAAGCGCTACTACTGAATTGAAGTTATCGTCGAAGGTGGTGGAATCGCTGTATAAAAAAGAGATTTTAGCGCCGGGATATCCGCAGAAATTGGTCGTGGACGCCTGCCTGGAACATCATGCCGAATTGAAAAATGTGCCGGCAAAGGTACAGGCGGAAAGTGAAAAACTGCAGCTCGCCCAAACTATCAGCGGGCAACCGGCCGATAAGTTATTGTCCGATACTTTTGCCGCCATAGATACAAAAATAGCAAAGGGGCTGGAAGGGTTAAAAAACCAACGTTTCCTGCACACAGGGCCGCACCACGATGATATTGAACTGGCGTATTTCCCGCTGCTGCACCACCTGGTGCGTTCCAAAGAGAATGAAAATCATTTTGTGTATTGCACCAGCGGCTTTACGTCGGTAACCAACGATTATCTGCGTTTCTGCTTTGAAGCGCTGGGGAAAAACATTGACTGCGGCCGGCTGGATTATTTTATCGGCTATAAACATTTGTTCCTCGCCGACGGCGCGCAGGACGACATCACCGGCTACCTGCAGGGCATCGCCCACCAGGATAAGGATACGCAGTCGCTGTTCGTCAGTGCGCGTTTGGCGCGCAATATCGCCATTCATTTGGGCACCGGAAATGTAGAAACAGTGCGCAATTTTATTCATGAAAACATCACGCTTATCAACCAGCTGCAAGCCGGGCGGCGGGAGCCGGAAATGATTCAGGTTTTCAAAGGCTGGCTGCGCGAATTTGAAGCGGAACTGGTATGGGCGCATTTCGGTATCGGCAAAGACAGGGTGCATCACCTGCGGTTGCCGTTCTACACCGCCGATATTTTCCCGCAGTATCCCGACCAGACGAAAGACGTGGTGCCGATACTGAACCTGCTGCAAACGATTCGCCCGACCGTGATCACGCTGGCGCTCGACCCGGAAGGCAGTGGCCCGGATACGCATTTTAAAACACTTATTGCATTGAGCGAAGCGATCGATAAATATGCCGCCGAACATCCCGAAATCCCGCTGCAAATATGGGGCTACCGCAATGTCTGGTCGCGGTTTAAAATTCATGAGGTAAATATGATTGTGCCTATTTCGCTTAATTCTTTTGCGGTGCTGCACAATATGTTTAATGCCTGCTTCCTGAGCCAGCGCTCGGCGTCGTTCCCGAGCTATGAATACGACGGCAGCTTCAGCGAACTGGCGCAACGCGTATGGGTGGAACAGTATGAACACCTGACGCGGCTGATGGGGCAGGAATATTTCTACGAATCCGAAGACCCGATGAAACGGCGGTCATACGGCGCTATCTATCTAAAAACAATGAGCTATAAAGAATTTGCCGACTATATGAAACCTGTCCGCCGGCTGCTGAATATGAAAGATACGCTTACGCAATAGGGTGAAGGGTACTGGCGCCAACCTGCTCTTCACCACTCACCCTTCACTCTTCACTAAAAAAATAAATTTTATTATGAAAAAACTAGTAGCGGGCATTGACATCGGCGGCACCAACTCGGTGTTCGGGCTGGTGGACGACAAAGGCAAAATTTATGCCGAAGGAAGCCTTGCCACACGCAAGTATCCCGATTTTGACGTATACCTGCAAGCCCTGCACGATGCGCTCGGGAATTTTTCCGAAACCGTTAACGAACCCTTTGAATTGGCCGGTATAGGAATCGGCGCGCCCAACGGAAATTACTACACCGGGTGCATAGAATTTGCCGCCAATTTATTGTGGAAAGGCGTGCTGCCGTTTACCGACAAGCTGTCGGTACTGTTCCCGAACATTCCAATCAAACTTACCAACGACGCCAACGCGGCGGCCATCGGCGAGATGATCTACGGCGACGCAAAAGGCATGAAAAACTTCTCGGTCATTACGCTGGGCACCGGCTTGGGAAGCGGGATTGTTGTGGACGGGGAATTACTCTACGGGCATGACGGGTTTGCCGGCGAACTGGGGCATATTATTGTAACCACCAACGGGCGCGAATGCGGTTGCGGGCGTTGTGGCTGCTTGGAAACCTATGCTTCCGCTACCGGCATTAAGCGCACGGTCTATAAATTGCTGGCCGACCAGGTGGCCGACAGCGAACTGAAAAATATCAGCTTCAACGAACTCTCTGCCGAAATGATTTGCACGGCGGCCATCAATGGCGACCCGGTGGCGATTGAAGCCTTTGCCCACACGGGCGAACACCTCGGGCGCGCACTGGCCAACCTCGTAGCGATTACCGCCCCCGAAGCGATTTTCCTCTTCGGCGGGCTGGCGAAGGCGGGAAAATATATTTTCGAACCGACGAAAAAATCGATGGAAGAAAATATGCTGAAATTCTGGAAAGGAAAAGTAGCCCTGCTGCCCTCCGGAATCAACGATAAAAACGCGGCCGTGCTGGGCGCTGCCGCCTTAGTATGGAAAATCATTAACGAAAAATAATATGCCAAAACGTTACTTCATCCGCGTCCTCAAAAGCATTATATATCTATTTATAATGGTTTTTTTAATCCTGGCGCTCATTTATTTCGTCACCCCCGAAGAGGAACGGCAAGTGGACAGCTTCCTGGTATTCCTGCAACGGAATAACCTCGTTTTGATTGCCCTGTTTCTCGGCGCATTCGGGTTCATTTATCCAGTCATTGGATACATTGCGAAAAAAGTGCCGCGTTCACGCCCATTTTCGGAAGACGATAAAAAAGAAGTAGAAAAAATTTTCACTAACGCGCGCTTTGTATTGACCGGCGACGACGGCAGCGCCTTAACCTTCCGCCCCAAAAACCCGGTAGCGCGCGTAACGCGCATCTTCGAAGACGCTATCACCGTCGACTACGCCTCCAACCCGCTGGTTGTGGAAGGCCTGCAGCGCGACGTGACCCGCCTCTCCAAAACCATCGAACGCTACCTGGTGAAGGGGGGAGAGTGAGGGGTGAAGGGTGAGGCCGCTCCTGCTTCCTGCAAAAGAAACGCCGGCAGTTTTTCATCTGCCGGCGTTTTATTTAGATTTGCTGATCAGCGCCCCCCCTTTTTCCATAAAATAGGATATAATAACCGAATTCCCGTTAACGGAAACCAAAATTCCGGTACCGGAAACTGATTATTTTCGTATCTTTGTTAAGTAACCTTTAAAAAGTAAAATTATGAAAACACTGACCCCGTCCCTTGTATTTGCGTATTTTATGGAAATATGCCGTGTGCCGCGCCCGTCGAAGCACGAGGAAAAAATTATCGCTTACCTTCTCCACTTTGCGGATAAGCACCACCTGCCCGCCCGCCGCGACGATGCCGGGAATGTGGTGATAACAAAAGCGGCTACTGCCGGTATGGACAAGAAACCGGTGGTCATTTTGCAAAGCCATGTGGATATGGTCTGCGAAAAAAATGCCGCCACTACGCATGATTTTTTCAAAGACCCCATTCAGCCTTATATCGACGGCGACTGGATAAAGGCGCGCGGCACTACGCTCGGCGCGGATTGTGGTATAGGCGTGGCGGCGCAGCTGGCGTTGCTCGCTTCTGAAGATATAGCGCACGGCGCGCTGGAATGCCTTTTTACGGTGGATGAAGAGACCGGCCTCTCCGGCGCCGCCGCCTTGCAGCCGGGCTTTTTGTCCGGCGCAATCCTGCTCAACCTCGATTCCGAAGACGAAGGCGAATTGTTTATCGGCTGCGCCGGCGGCGTCGATACGACGGCTACTTTTACTTATCAACCGGAGCTGCCGCCGGAAGGGGCGGTGGCTTTTACTGTCGCCGTCAGCGGCCTTGCCGGCGGGCATAGCGGCGACGACATCAATAAGCGCCGCGCCAATTCCAATAAACTGCTGGCGCGCTTTCTGTGGCAGGCGCAGCAAGAATGCGCTATCCGCCTGGCGCATTTCTCCGGCGGCAACCTGCACAATGCTATTCCGCGCGAAGCTGTGGCCGTTTTTACGGTGGATAAAAAGTCCACCGGCGTTTTGCAACAACTGTTTGCGCTGCATGCCGGCGAAATCGAAAACGAGTGGAAAGCCGCAGAGCCGCACCTCGAACAGACGTTGGAAGCTGCCGCGCTGCCTGCGCATGTGATCGACCAAAGCACGCAGCGGCGCCTGCTGGGCGCGCTTTATACCTGCCCGAACGGTGTAATCACCATGAGCCCCGCGATAGCGCATCTCGTAGAAACGTCGACCAATTTGGCGTCGGTGAAATTTGCGGAAGGGAATAAAATCATTGTAGCCACCAGCCAGCGCAGCGCGATAGAAAGCGCCAAGCGCGATATGGCGCGTGTGGTCGGCGCCGTTTTTGCGGAAGCCGGCGCTACGGTTACGCACGGCGAAGGCTATCCGGGCTGGACGCCCCGCCCCGAATCGGCTATCTTGCAAACGGCCGTCCAGGCCTACCGCACCCTGTTCCACACGGAGCCGAAGGTAAAAGCCGTCCATGCCGGGCTGGAATGCGGGCTGTTTCTCGAAAAATACCCGCACCTGGATATGGTTTCCTTTGGCCCCACCATTCGCGGCATGCACTCGCCCGACGAACGGCTGGATATAAAAAGCGTGCAAAAATTCTGGGACTTGCTGGTAGAAGTCCTGCGAACTGCTTAATGTGTTAATTAATGTGCTAATGTGACTAATTTTTTAATATGACTAAATTAATATGCTAGTGTGACTAATTTTTTAATGTGACTAATTAGGCTGGCGCCAGCCTAATTAGTCACATTAGTCACATTGAAAAATTAGTCACATTAATCCCATTAATCACATTAGCTATTATTTCGTATCTTTGCGTGCAATAGCGTTAAATCTTATTCCGATGAAAATAAAAACATACAAAATTCTTACCGGCGGGTTGGCCGGCGGGCTGATTGCCGTGATGACGAGCCTTTGCTTTTTCCACAGCGGTAAAGAGAAAACGGATTTTCCCGAGCTGAATGCACTGGCCGATAGCGTGCGTTTAAAATACGTCCCCGACCGGCGCGACGAGGTGTATGAAATAAAGGTTATCAAATGCCAGGGGCTGCCGGTGGTCAGAGGCGTTACGTCCGTCGAAGCGGCGAAAACCGCATTGCTGGAAAACCTCCGCCAGGCCAATGCAAAGGTGGTGGACAGCGTGGAAGTATTGCCGGCGGCGGCGGTTGGCGACAAGGTATATGGCGTCATTAATGTATCCGTTGCCGACACGCGCACCGGAGCGGACTATTCCGAAGAAATGGCGACGCAGCTGCTGCTGGGTGCGCCGGTGGAAATCCTGCAACCTTCCAGCTACTGGTGGCGGATAAAAAGCGTGGAGGGATATGTGGCATGGACTACCGGCAGCTCGCTGGTGCGAATGAATAAAGAAGAAATGGCACAATGGGCGGCTGCCCCGAAAATTATTTTCACCGACGCCTATGGCTTTGCCTATGAAACGCCCGATGAACGAAAAGGGCGGGTGGCGGATTTGGTCTTCGGGAACCTGCTGAAGTACGAAGGCGAGAGCGGCCAATACTACAAAGCCGCCTATCCCGACGGCCGTACAGCCTATGTCCCGAAACGCCAGAGCAGGCGTTATGAAGACTGGCTTCCTTCCCTCCGCCTGACGGAAGAAAGCGTCGTCCGGCAGGCGCTCATGCTGAAAGGCATTCCCTATGTATGGGGCGGCACCTCTGTGAAGGGAATGGATTGCAGCGGATTCAGCAAGACGGTCTATTTGATGCACGGCGTTATCCTGCGGCGCGACGCCTCGCAGCAGGCACAGACAGGCATTCCGGTAGATATTAGCAACGGCTATGATAACCTCCGCCCGGGCGATTTGCTGTTTTTTGGCAAGAAAGCATCCGGCGGGAAAAAAGAACGTGTGCGGCATGTGGCAATATATATAGGGAACAAAGAATTTATCCACGCCGGCGGATATATAAAGATTAACAGCCTCGACCCCGCTAGCCCCGACTACGACGAAGGCAACGCCCGCGAATTTATCCGGGCGGCAAGAATCATCGGCGCCGTAGGCACGGAAGGTATCTGGGAGATGCAGTAGGCAGTTTCCAGTAGGCAGTGGGCTGATGCCGCAGATAAATACTTCGTATATTTTTTTAATTTCATAAATTTGTAAAATAAAAGAGAAAAGATGCCAACCATTTCTATGTTTTTCGGATTATTGATTGAGATGTTTTATGCTCCTAAAGAACATAATCCGCCGCATATCCATGTATATTACCAAGACGCAAAAGCGGCTGTCAATAACGGCAAGCATCCATTTAAAATAGACCCTCTAAAATAATAGCATTATGTATTTAGGAATTACATCTGTTCGCCCTCTTGATAATTATATGCTGTGCCTGACATTTGAAAATGGCGAGCAACGCTGGTTTGATATGAAACCTTATTTGAATTACGACGTATTTCGCGCATTGAAACAACCCGGCCTATTCAACACCGTAAGAGTATATCTTGATACGGTCGCTTGGGACAACGAAATTGATTTAGACCCCGAAATCTAATATCCCAACAGTCAAATACCCCCCATAGCTATTAAATGCAACTAACCATTAACCACTAATAACTAACCACTATGGAAAGACGCAATTTCTTACGGACAGTCGCCCTGACTTCTTTGGGCGCAGGCGTGGCGACCGCTTCGCCGTTGACTTTATTCGCACAAAAAAAAGCCGGGAAAACCACTGCCGGGAAAAAACTGAAACTTAGTTTCCGCCCCTATGATTTACAACTGCGGCATGTGTTCACTATCGCCAATTTCTCCCGCAGCACTACGCCGGTCGTGCTTACGGAAA
Organism: Prevotellaceae bacterium; assembly: GCA_031287815.1. GTDB lineage: Bacteria > Bacteroidota > Bacteroidia > Bacteroidales > UBA932 > JAIRKX01. The sequence continues at coordinate 1,807 of JAITSM010000057.1, read as the reverse complement.
TAGCATACGACGGCGTTACCGGCTACGGCGAGGCCTCGCTGCCTCCCTATCTGGGCGAAACGCAGTCGTCGGTGATGGATTTCCTGAAAAAGGTAAACCTCGACCAGTTTGCCAGCCCCTTTGAGCTGGAAGACATCCTCTCCTATGTGGATAAGATAGCCGAAAACAATACGGCCGCCAAAGCATCCATAGACATTGCCCTGCATGACCTGGTCGGGAAAATCATGGGGCAGCCGTGGCACAAAATCTGGGGGCTGGACAAATCGAAAGCGCCTTCCACCACCTTCACCATCGGCATCGACACTGAAGAAATCGTGAAGCAGAAAACCCGCGAAGCCGCCCCGCTATACAATATATTAAAGGTAAAACTCGGGCGCGACAACGACAGGGAAATGATCGAAGCCATCCGTACCGTAACCGACAAACCGATTGCTATCGATGCCAACCAGGGGTGGAAAGACAAACACTACGCCCTCGACATGATTCACTGGCTGAAGGAACGCGGCATCGTGATGATTGAACAGCCTCTCTCGAAATACCGCCTCGACGACAACGCCTGGGTAACCGAACGCAGCCCCCTGCCGGTGTTTGCCGACGAATCGTTCCAGCGCCTGCCCGACGTATTGAAATTGAAAGGCGCCTTCTCCGGCGTAAACATCAAGCTGATGAAATGTACCGGCATGCGCGAAGCATGGAAAATCCTGACGGTTGCCCGCGCCGCCGGCATGGACGTGATGCTCGGCTGCATGACCGAAACCTCCTGCGCCATCTCTGCGGCCGCGCAGCTCTCGCCCGCCGTCGACTGGGCCGACCTCGACGGAAACCTGCTTATAAGCAACGACCTCTATCAAGGCGTCACCGTCGTCAACGGCAAACTCACCCTCAACGACTATCCGGGAATAGGAGTTAAGAATTGAGGTGAAGTATAAGGGCTGGCGCCAGCACTTTTAGTTTTTAACTCTTAACTTTAAAAAGGCGCCAGCCACCCCTCACTCTTCACGCACTCCTCACCCTTCAGCGAAAAATATTTTTTTTTTAAACTTGCAGATAAAAAATATTGTTTTATATTTGTGCCGTTATTACATGCTCTTTGACATTCTGAAATTGATATAAAAAAATATATCGCTTTAACTTTTATTCTGCGTTATCAGAAATCGGGAAAATTTCTACTCAGCATGAATGTAAGTAAAAGCGGCCGCACCAAGAGTGGATGTGGGTCGTTGTACTTATTTGCTGAGTGGGTTTCCCGAACCTCTGATAACAATAAATATGACGCCCATTTCCACTCTTGGTTTTTTAGTGGAATCAGGAAAAATCACCATAAAAGTTGAAGAACAAAATGCAGAAAATAATAATTCTGCAATGATTGGCAGCGGATAAAAAATTGCAGCAAGGGGTTGTTTTAGTTGATAAAGTTTGTGTTTGCAAAATAACCCCAAAGGCTGCAAAAAATAATAACAATTTTAAAATAAAAAATTATGAAAAAAGTGATTCTTCTTCTTGCGGGCTTGTTGCTGGTAGCGGCAGGTTGCGCTACACAAAAAACAACCGCATCTAATGCGGAAAATATTCCGGTATATTACACCGGCAAAGATGAGCCGGCGGCAGTCGGCGTGTTCCGGTATAAAGAACAATGAACAATTTAAAAAAAACAATTATGAAAAAAATTATTCTCTCTTTACTTTCCTTTATGGGATTTGGCTTTCCTGTATTTGCACAAAGCCATATTAACATTGAACTGCTCGGCGCAACCTACACCACGCCTGCGGTGCAATTCCGCGTATCTTGGAATACTATCCCCAGCGGA
>JAITSM010000051.1 GCA_031287815.1 Prevotellaceae bacterium | reverse complement strand
TCCGGCAAGCTATACAGATTATGAACCCGACAGTACGATAATTATGAATTAAAAACTAAAAGTTAAAAACTAAAAGTTAGCTGGCGCCAGCACTTTTAACTTTTAACTTTTAACTTTTAGTTCTTAACTAACCCTTAAACTATAAAAACAATGAACAGCATCATCAAAACAGTATTGGCAGGCCTGCTTATAGCGGCTGCCTCCTGCACCGGCAAAGAGGACGGAAACGATAATCCCCTGCGGATATACGCCAGAGGAAATGACGGAAACAAAACCACCGGACAAATCATCAACACCTCTTCGGGAGCGCACCGCGTGAACCTGAAAGCCGCATTTGTTTGCGCCGCCACCCGCGAAGTAGCTTCCGACGAAACCGTCCGCCTGGCCGTAGACAACAACCTGGTGGCGGAATATAACGCCCGGTACGGCATCGACTACCTCGCCGCGCCCGAAGGCAGCTACGAATTCAGCCATAACGCTACCGCCACCATCAAAAGCGGAAACTTCCACTCGGAAGATACCATCACCCTGACGATCACCCAACCGGAAAACTTTAAGGTAGGAACCTACCTCCTCCCGATAAGGCTGCATCCCGCAACCTGTCAACCAAGCAGCAATTTCGGGGTCATCTACGTGATCCTCCATTCTTCCTTCTCCTATTTTCATGGCGCCGACAAGGTAGCCGGTACGCTGGTAGACCCCGACGGGCAAGGCTGGCTGATTTCCGGCAACGGCAACGGCATGGGAAATATACTGGGAAACATTAACAGCTACTGGTACATTACAGAACTGCCTGCCACGGCGGTCATCAATTTCAACCTCCCCAAAACCATGAAGGGATTAAGATTTGTGTCCTATACCAGCAGTTATGCGATTGGAGAACTCAGCCTGGCGCACAGCAACGACGGCGCCACATGGAACAGCCTCGGCACGGAAACCCTGCTGCCGCCGGTAAAATACAGCTACTATGTCCAGCAACACGTCGAATTCTACCTGCCGGTTACCGCGCGGTACCTGAAACTGACAATAGAAAAATCACGCGGGGCGGGGGTTCTCTTCAACCTCTTTAGCATCATCACCGAATAACTTTTAACTAAAATGAGAACAAACTACTTTTTAATGATTCTCGCCGCCCTTTTGAGCCTGGCGGGATGTAAGACCGAGCCGGATTACCACGACGTATTTTATATTTCCGGAACGGAAGACAACCCTGCCGTCAAACTCTATGTGGAAAAAACGGCGGAAATGGGCGTAAGCGTTACCTCCTCCGGCATTGCGGAGAGCGACGTAAGCATCACCTTCGGGATAGACAACGACAAGGTGGACTACTATAATAATGTATATGGAACCAACTACCAGCCCCTGCCGGCGGAAAACTACCAGCTGGACGCCATGAGCGTAACCATCAAAAGCGGGCAACACGTGTCGAACCCCGCGAAAGTATCCATCCTTTCCCTCGACGGGCTGGCGGAAGGCGTTACCTATTGCATCCCCCTGAGCATTGCCGCTGTGGAAAACGGCAGCGGGAAAGTGCTCGAAGCCTCCCGGACCAAATACATTGTCATCGGGCAAATCATCAACACCAAAGCAGCGCAAATGTCGCCGAACTACTGGACGGTGGATTTCTCCGGCGACCCCTCCCTCCGGGCAGTGCCACAAGTAACCTACGAAGCCCGGATATATGTCAACAAATACAACTCCAAATCCTCCGAAGTAGGCATCGCCACCGTGATGGGAATGGAAGAAAACTTCATCCTGCGCTTCGGCGACTCGGAAATTAACCCCGACCAGTTGCAGATTGCCAAAGAAAGCTACAAAGTAGCCACTTCCACCGGCCTGCCCATACGCACCTGGCACCACGTGGCGGCGGTATTCGACGGCACGCAGTACCTGCTCTACTGGAACGGGAAGCTGCAAGGCTCCACCCCCGTGCCCTATTCCACACTCGACTTCCTGATAACCAAAAATGATCACAACCGCTTTAAAATCGGCGCCTCGACGCAGAAAAACAGCCGCAAGCTCGATGCCATTATCAGCGAAGTCCGGGTTTGGAAAAAAGCATTAACGCCAAACGACATGCTCAACAACATGTGCTACGTAAACCCCACCTCCGACGGATTGATTGCCTACTGGCGCTTCAACGGCACAAATGACAACGGGAATATCCCCGACCTCACGGGACACGGCTTTGACGCCAAACCCAACCGCACGGTCACCTACGTCGACGGCGTAAAATGCCCGGACGTGAATTAAATGAAGAATGGATAGTGAAAAATGGAGGATAGACGGATACCGGAGAATAATAGATAAAGGATAATGAACAATGAAGTATGATATTTATGTTTGTGTTTGACATTTGATGTATGAGGTATGAAATTCCGGCGTCCGCCACTTCCTACCTCCTGCTTCCTACCTTACTTCAAGAAGACGCCGGCAGCTGAAAATGCTGTCGGCGTCTTTTATTAGAATTGCGCATCACGCTTGGGGGGTAATATTTTTCACTTTTTTTGCATAATGTTAGAATTATGGCGCATGGTTGGAACTTCTTCCCGGCTGTGTAGCTGTTGGCGACACGCTGGACGAAGTGAAAAAAAATATAAGGACATCTATTGACATGCATCTTGTCGGCATGCGTAAAGACCGCCAGCCTGTGCCCGTCGAATTCCGGACGAACTATCAACTGTGCTTTAAACTGAATGCACAGGCGCTACTCCACAGTTGTGAAAATATTGTTACGCAAAGAGCGCTCGCAAGGGCTGCCGGAATAAGCCATAAGCAAATCAACCATTACTACACCGGCTACCGGAATCCGCGCCCAGAACAACGGGTAAAAATTATCTCCGGGTTACATAAATTAGCGCACGAACTTTTAGCAGCGGAGTAATAAGAAGTAAACATACGAATACAATTAAGGTCGCGCCGCTTTCCCCCCCACAGACGGGCACAGATTAGGGCGGATTTCACAGATTTAGCCTTTAAAGATTTTCTCCTATTGCGCAGCGTGAAACAGCGGCAGTTCCCGACCATGCGACGTGGAAAGTTACCTGTTGGCGGTCATAATCTACGCTGAGCGGCGTAACTGCAGCTTGCGCAAACAAGCCCCCTGAATTCCCCAAGAAGCCCCCTGAATCCCCCAAAGGGGGAATTTGTTGTTAAGCACATAAGCCCCGTTCCCCCTTTGGGGGTTAGTGGGCTTGTTGTTTTGATAAATGTTTTCATAATTATTTGTTGTTTATTGGTTAAATATACGATAGTATAGATTACAGCACACTTGCCCAGACACAGGCAACCGTCCTGTAGAGCTGCAGCACACTTGCCCAGACACAGGCAACCGTCCCGTAGGATTACGGCACACTTGCCCAGACACGGGTAACCGTTCCGTAGGGCTGCGGCACACTTGCCGCACGTGCGGCAATAGACATCATTCATTTCGTCCCGTAGGGACGGCATGTGGGTAGAAACGATAGTTATTCTGCCGCCGTCGTCCCGTAGGGACGAAATGTGATAGTTATTCCTTAACATAAATGCATCTTTATTTATTGTTACCCCTTTTCACATTCCATCCCTACGGGATGATGGAACCGGGTGGTTGTTTCCCTTTCTACCAACATTCCGTCCCTAAACGGGACGTTGTTGGCTGTCCATTTGTTCATGTTCTACCAGTCCATGTTCTTTTTTCGCCGCTTCGGGGCTGCTTTGCAAAACATAAACTTTTTTGCTTAAATTTTTTATATTAAAAAAAAATTGTATCTTTGTAGCCTAAGAAGAGTTCCGGCAGACTGGAATTCTTCTCTTTTATTTAAAAAAACATCTTTTGAAAGCATTATTTTATGGCAAAAGTACACTATGTAACGGAAGAAGGTTTGCAACGTTTGCGAGCTGAATTGGAACAAATGAAAAATGTGGAACGCCCAGCAATATCGCGGCAAATAGCCGAAGCGCGCGATAAGGGCGACCTGTCGGAAAATGCGGAATACGACGCCGCAAAAGAAGCGCAGGGATTATTGGAAATGAAAATTTCCAAACTCGAAAATATGGTAGCCAATGCGCGCGTGATGGACGAATCGCGCATCGACCTTTCGCAAGTGCAAATCCTCACGAAAGTGAAAATAAAAAACGTGGCCACCAAAGCGGTGATGGAATATACGCTGGTAACCGAAACCGAAGCAAATATTAAAGAAGGGAAACTGGCGGTAGGCACGCCCATTGCCCAAGCCCTGCTGGGAAAGAAAAAAGGAGAGGTGGTAGAAGTGCAGGTGCCGTCGGGAATTATTAAATTTGAAATTATGAATATTTCCAAATAACCCTCCCCGCCTGAAAAGCCTACTGTCTATTATCTATTATCATAAAAATAATGAGTACCATTTTTACCAAAATCGTGAAAGGCGAAATCCCCAGTTACAAGCTGGCGGAAGACGACCGGTTTTATGCTTTCCTTGACATCAACCCGCTGTCCAGAGGGCATGCGCTGGTCATTCCGAAACAGGAAACCGACTATCTATTCGATTTGCCGCCGGCGCTGCTGGGCGATTTGTTCCGGTTTGCGCAGCAGGTGGCGGGAGCTATCCGGCGCAGTGTGCCATGCAAGCGTATCGGCGTGGTGGTGCTGGGGCTGGAAGTGCCGCATGCGCACATTCACCTGGTGCCGCTGAATAGCGAATCGGATGTGGATTTCCGCCGGCCGAAGCTGCAGCTGCCTACGGAAGAAATGGCCGCCCTCGCCGACGCTATCAGCAAACACATGAGGTATGAAGTATGAGGTATGAAGTATGAGTTAATTCTTAGTTCTAAACGAATCTTAAATTAGTCACATTAGCATATTAACCTATTATGATAAAACGTTTTTTTCTGATCATAGCGCCTGTTCTGGCGGCGGCTTGCAGCCGGCCTTCGGCGACGGTCAGCGGTTGCGTGGAGAATGGCGCAAACGCAAAAATCACCTTAATCCGGCAAGGCGCGGTTTCGCAAATTTTACTGGACACCCTGCGCGCCGACGCGCACGGATGTTTCCGGTACAAAATCAAACAGCCGGGCAAACAATTTGCGCCGGTATTCGTGTCGGTGTCTATTGATTCTTCCGCACGCGCATCGTTGCTGGTGAAGGAAAACGAACATATCGTCATCCGTGCGAAAAAAGGCGACTATAACTATACGGTGGAAGGCTCCGAAGAATCCGCCCTGCTGCAATCGCTGAACAGGCGGCTGCTGGAATCGTCGCACCGTTTCGATTCGTTGATGGCGCTGGTCAATGCGGAACAGGCGCGCGTGGGGAATGCCGGAATTCCCGACAGGTGGAACCGGGAGCTGGGCGATGTGTATGTGAAACAGTACCGGCAGGCGGTGCAGTTTATCGTAAAAAATATAAACTCGCTGGCCTGCGTGGCGGCGTTAAACCAGTCGTTGCCCAACGGCTTGCCTGTCTTTTCGCGCAATGAAGACGCTATTTATTTCAGAATGGCGCACGATTCTTTGAAGGTGAATTATCCCGCATCCGAATATGTAGCGGCGCTGCGGGATGAGTACGAATACCGCTTCCGCCAAATGGACTTGCTGTCGAAAATGGAAACCGCTTCCGAAGCCGGCTTCATCGACGTGAAGCTGCCCGACAGGTCGGCGCAGGCGGTGCCCCTGTCATCGCTGAAGGGGAATGTGATTTTACTTTATTTCTGGGTATCGACGGACAAAACGCAATTGATGTACAACAACGACTTGAAAGCGCTGTACGAAAAATACCATCCGGACGGCCTGGCGATTTACCAGGTGGCGTTCGATACGGACAAGACCTTATGGGCAAAAGCAATTGCCGACCAGGAACTGCCGTGGATAAATGTGTGCGACGGGCTGGGCGCGGCTTCGCCGGTATTGCGCACTTATAATGTTACAAAATTCCCGTCCGCCTTCCTTATCGATAAAGGCGGCGATATTATAGCCGCCAACCTGTCGAACCGGGAAATAGAAAAAGCGATTATCAAAGCCCTGAAATGATTTGCCAATGCAGGGATTTACAGGTATAGGGATTTCATGAAGTATTATTTTGCAGCGGATACGCACTTGGGATTAGCGGCGGTGGGCGACGCCCGCACGCGGGAACGGCGTTTTGTGCAGTGGCTGGACGAAATAAAAAACGATGCCGCCGCCGTTTTCCTGCTGGGCGATATTTTCGATTTCTGGTGTGAATATAAAACCGTTGCCCCGCGCGGGTTTACACGCACGCTGGGCAAGCTGGCGGAACTAACCGACAGGGGCATTCCCGTACATTTCTTTCCCGGCAATCACGACCTGTGGATATTTGATTACCTGCCGGCGGAAACAGGCATCACCGTGCACCACGCGCCGCTGGAAATAACTTTGGAACGGCAAAATTTCTACCTTGCGCATGGCGACAACGTGGGGCAATTGGCCAAAAGTTACCGCCGGCTACGGTGGGTATTTACCAACCGCGTATTCCAGAAATGTTTTCTTGCTATTCATCCGCGCTGGGGCGTGGCGTTTGCACATCGCTGGTCGCACCATAGCCGGCTCTCGAAAGGCATTGCTATTCCCTTCCGGGGCGAGGAAGAGCCCATTGTCCAATTTGCCAAACAATACTGCCGGGCACATCCGGTACATCATTTTATTTTCGGGCATTTCCACACGCCGGTACAATGGCCCGCCGGCGAACACTCCCAGCTGACCATCCTCGGAGAATGGCTCAAAGGCTGCGAATACGCCGTATTCGACGGCGAAAAGGTGGAGCTGAAGAAGTGGGAATGACGCATCAAGAGTAAAGCTGTAACCTTTATTTATAAGAATAAAAGCAGCCGCCCCGTTCGGGGCGGCTGCTTGTTTATTTTGTGGAATAATACTTAAAACATGTACTTAATCCCAAACACCATTTGCCAACGGGAAGCACTGCCTATATAATCTTGAAATGTTTCCGTCAAATTTTTACCCGCACTATATTCCTTTTGCATGGCATATTTTAATGTGTAATTATTTGCGGCTGACGGCGCTTCCGTCCTCGCTAAAAATTGGTACTGTTGGTTTCCCAAAACCGTAGTTTGCTGAACGCCCCAATCTTTATTTAATAAATTTAAGAAGTTAGCTATATCAAAACTAAAACGTAATGCATGAGAACGTCCGTTACCTTGAAATATTTTAAAGTCATGATAAATACTCAAATCTACTTGATGTGCGAAAGGAGCCACTGCGCCGTTACGTTCGGCGTATTCCCCGCGATGTTTGCTTAAATAGGGGTCTTGGGCAATAAAGGCGTCCATTGCTTCCCAAGCTTCCGTCTGATTAGCAAAATCGCCGGCGACCAAATTGTCTTTTACTTCATCAAAACTTCTTGGGATGTAAATTAAATCATTCGTAGATATGCGGTCTCCATTAGCATCCCCATTATAGGTATATGAATAACGGAACGGGCGGTAAACTTGATAAACCAAGCCGAAGTTAGTAGCGGCATTTTTACTCCAATTCGCCGTATAAAAGGCAGAAGCTAAAAACCGTCCGTCAAACGCCCCTGCGCTGTAACCGAGTTCTTGTGCATTAGGATCAACGGCTGCGCGGTATCTCCATGCAGACAAGGCCACAGAAGAAGTTCCGTCGGTAACGCCTTTGGCTTTCCCCATCGTGTAGGATACATTTACGTATAAGCCTTTCAACAATCCGTCGTAAAATGTTTTCTGCAATTGTGCCGTACCGAAGAAAGAATATCCTTTGTCGGTATTGCGTAACATTATCACATTATTAGCGCCTTTTTGGTTGCCGGGCACATCACTATAGTATTGCCCGGTAAAAAACGGACGTTTATTACCTGCGCCGCCATCATTAACAAAATAGTCCGTTGTAACTAATCCTATATTATCATGGTAAATGGCATTTAAATCTTTTGAATATAACAGTTCAATGGTGGCAACCCATCCGTCGCCAAATTTATAATCGGCCGCTAAATTGGTTTTCCACAAATTCGGATAATTGAAATCGGGGTCAGTAATCGAAATATCGGCACGGGTAGCCACACCGGCAGCCGGTTTATAAGTATTGACGTCGCCTGTAAATCCAAGTGTTTGCAAATCGTTATTCCTGATATTCAAATCCCCGAACAGTACGCCATTATTACCTGCCTGATTACTTATCCATACGTAAGGAGGCGTACCCGAAAATAATCCCGTACCCCCACGTATTTGCAACGACCCGTCTTCAAACGGTTGATAATTGAAACCCAAACGGGGCGAAAGTATCGGCCGTGCGCCCGGATATTTTGACACATCAATGGTAATCCCATCGCGATAGGCTTCGGTGGCAACCGTTGGGTTTTCTTGAAGATCTGTAAGGAAAACAGGAATATCTACACGTAAACCACCAGTAACATTAATTTTGTCATTTATTTTCCACTTATCTTGTATGTAAAATCCAAGTTGCAACACATTTACTTTTGCAAAAGGAAATTCGTCGCCCATCGCATACTTTTGAGCATAGTAAGTATTGCCGGTAGTCGCCGAGTTGGTAATCCCCGTAACAGTAGAGGCAAATCCATATACTGTCGGGTCATAACTCGTAATATTGAAACCGCTTATATTTCCATTATGAGTTCTTAAATAATCTTTCGTCGCCAATACATTAAATTTAAAATCATCTACCGTTTTAAACACCCAAGCCCCCGGATAGTTTTGCGCAAATCCATTTACAAAAGCGCGATAATCGCTTTGTGTACCAATGGTAATTTGGTGTTTCCCCAAATGAAGAATAAAGTTATCCTGTATTTGCCAAATATCCGAGTCCAATTGATTATTGTAGGAGTTGGCTTCTGTCCCAAAGGTAGTATAAGCTTGGTTATTGCCATTTAAAATATCTACTTGCGGGAAAAATCCGCCATCCACATCCCGGAAATCCCGGATTCTGGAATAACCAACTTTTAAATAATTACTCATTTTATCGTTGATAATAGTATTCAAGTCGGCAATGAATATATTAAAATTATTATTGGTACGGTAAAATGTAGAAGAATACGGAATGGAATATTGATTTGGCCCCCGCCCGTTTGCCGGAGCATTTGACGAGGATGGATTATTAGTGTTAAATGATTTTAAATAATAATACTTCACACTAAGTGCATTTTTAGCATTGATATTCCAATCTAAGCGGGCAGTTATCCGGTTAGCTTGCGTATCCGTCTTTTTCATGTCAAAACTACCGGGATTATAACCGAGATCCGTTTCAAGGAAATCGGATAAATCCTGCAATACCGATGCTTCTACGACTGAGTTTTCCGTAGTATAGTTAATAGGACTTTCTTGACGATCCATTTCTGCATTGAGGTAGAAGAATAATTTATTTTTTATCAATGCACCCGATAAACTAAGTCCATATTGATGATTGGAAAAATCGGTAACCGATTGAATTTGGTCTTTCACACGGTAGCCCATAAGTGAAGGGCTTTTAACATACATATACGCCGAAGCATGAAAGTCATTGGAGCCCGATTTGGTTACGGAGTTGATGCCCGCGCCTGTAAAGCCGCCATTACGGACGTCGTAAGGAGCGATCATCACCTGTATTTGCTCCAAGGCCTCCAGTGAAATAGGTTCCACACCGGATGCGCCCAAAGCGGAACTTAATCCGAAAGAGTTGTTAAACGACGCGCCGTCCACCGTTACATTATTAAAACGATAAGAGATGCCGCCAAAATTATTCCCGCTGCTCATTGGCGTCAATTTCGTAAAATCGTTTAATGAGCGATTAAATGTCGGAAGTTTATCCATTTTATCGCGTGTGATAATTTCCTGTGCACCTGTCCGGCTGGCTGAAATAATGGGGTTAGGATTACCCAACACTACCACTTCATCCAATAATTTCGTGTCTTCCGTTAAGGTTACATTTTGTTTATAGTCTTCACCCAATGTCAACGTAATATTGTTAAAAGACATTTGTGTGAAACCTACAAAAGAAAATTCCAACGTATAAGGTCCTCCGATACGCATATTCTGTAATTGATAGTTTCCTTTACCATCCGAAGTAACATTATACTTCGTACCTGTAGGAACATGAACTGCTACAACGACAGCCCCTGCCAGCGGCTCTCCCTTACTGTCTTTCACCGCGCCGCTGATACTGCCGGTGGTTACCTGTGCATGCGATGCACAAACAAAAAGCAAGCCGCAAAGCAAACTTGCAAAACGTACAAAAATTTTTGATTTCATAGAATGTGATTTTTAAAATAAGTTTTTCAAATGCAAAGAAACAATATAAATGTTACGAAAAAATTTACTCAAAAATACAAAGTTGTTAAGAAATGTTAAAGTATAGATATTAACATTACATGCAGGGTTCCTCTTGCTTTCGTTGCTCACCTAAGGTTTTAACTGTGGAAAAGTTCACGGTCAACAACCAACGGTTAACGGTTAATGGCGAACTGCCGACTGTAAACTGGCAACTGCCGTTGGCCGTTCCTGATTTTTCATTTATCTTTGGGGAAAATAAAAATCAGGGGATTATTTTTAATACTATATACTATGCGTGAATTTACATGGATTGCCGGCGGCACGGGTTTTATTTTCCTTATGACCTGTTTGGGTGCGGCAATGGTTTTTTTCTTCCGGCAACGCACCGGCCGGATGATGCAGACGCTTTTTCTCGGCTTTGCCGCAGGGGTCATGATTGCTGCCGCCGTATTCGGGTTGTTGTCGCCCGCCATTGAGGAGGCAGAAAGCAGGGGATACGCCGGCTGGCTGCCTGCCGCCGGCGGCTGCGCGCTCGGGGCGTTGTTCCTGTTTGGGCTGGATAAACTGATTCCGCACCTTCATCCGGCGGCCAACGTACAGGAAGGGTTGTCGTCCTCTATGAAACGTACGGCCTTGCTTGTGTCGGCGGTTACTTTGCACAATATCCCCGAAGGAATGGCGGTAGGGCTTTCGTTTGCGCTGGCGGCGCAGCACGGCGGCGATCCGGCAATGTATGCATCGGCGGTGGCGCTGGCGTTGGGTATCGGCATACAGAATTTCCCCGAAGGCGCTGCCATTTCGCTGCCGCTCCGTCAAGAGGGAATGAAGGCGGGAAAGGCGTTTTTACTGGGTTGCGCGTCGGGCGCCGTAGAGCCGCTGTTTGGTTTTGCCATGGCGTTTCTCGCCGGCTACATTGCGCCCTATATGCCCTGGCTGCTGGCCTTTGCCGCAGGGGCGATGCTATATGTAGTAATCGAAGAACTCATCCCCGAAGCGCATTTGGGCGAACATTCCAATATCGGAACCCTGTCGGTAATGACCGGCTTCGTGCTGATGATGATACTGGATGTGGCGCTGGGATGAACTAAGAACTAAGAGTTGGCGGACGCCTGTTTAGTTTAAGGTTTAAAGTTTAAGGTTGCTGGCGCAAGCCAACTCTTAACTCAAAAAACCTAATTTTCCCCCAAAAACAACCTCAGTAGCCATAAGTCGTCCCGTAGGGACGGAATGTTGGTAGAAAAAATGCACAGCCCAGCCACCCGCGTGCCGGAGGTACGCCATGTGCTATTTTCACATTCCGTCCCTAACGGGACGGCAGGGCGGGATGTTTATGCATAGTTCTACCAACCTATTGTCCCTACGGGACAGCGCCAGCCGCCCCGTCATTGCGAGCGAAGCGAAGCAATCCAGTGGGAAGCGAATGGAATCTTCTGGATTGCTTCGTCGTTCCTCCTCGCAATGACCTACCGTTTATACACAACTTTTGCCAGTAAACATCCCTGTTTGGATGAAGTAGAACCTTGTCTAAACGAGGATATTGTCGTTGGCTTTAGCCAACGGATTTAATGGGAGGTTCCCTCTTTTTCGGGCTTTAGCCCAGGTTTATTATGGCTAAAGCCCATCTGAGAAGAAGCCTCTTTAGACCGTCGGCTAAAGCCGACGGCAATAGAACTAGCGTTTATACACCACTTAATATAAAGTA
>JAITSM010000048.1 GCA_031287815.1 Prevotellaceae bacterium | reverse complement strand
TTTCACGCCGTTCTTTAATGGAGAATGCCCCGTTAGGGACAGCGTAAGCCCATTCGCCATTAAACAGGCGCTAAAACTTCCTGCTTCAAAATACTTTCCTATCTTTGTATCGCATAAACCCAACGGCTCGAACCGCCTTTTTACTTAAATATGCTTGTGAACAATCGGTTAAAAAACACGGTACAGCCTTTCCCGCAAGTAAGAAAAAGTTTTTTGACACACTTGCGGGACATCCCGCAAGCAAGAAAAAGTTTTTTGACATACTTGCGGGACATCCCGCAAGCAAGAAAAAGTTTTTTGACATACTTGCGGGACATCCCGCAAGTAAGAAAAAGTTTTTGACACACTTGCGGGACATCCCGCAAGCAAGAAAAAGTTTTTTGACACACTTGCGGGACATCCCGCAAGCAAGAAAAAGTTTTTTGACATACTTGCGGGACATCCCGCAAGTCGAAAAAAGTTTTTTGACATACTTGCGGGACATCCCGCAAGTCGAAAAAAGTTTTTTGACATACTTGCGGGAGTGGCGGAAAGGATGTCGGACTGCCTGTATACATCGATAATCCATATTAAAAACAACCATTATGAACAAAAACCCTATGCCCACTATTATTAAATTCTCGTATGAACACCTGCGGAACGAAACCCACGTGGCGTTTCATACCAATTTTAACGCGCTGGTCGCCCAGTTCGGCGCCGAAGCGCTGGGGATTCAGGCGCTGTATGCCATTTACAAGCCGCTGTATGACGACGAGCTGACGGCGCTCGACGCTATCCTCAAGAGCAGGTTCACGGCCGTCATTAAGTCGCTCGACCGTGAACGCAATATGCTTTGCCGCGGGTTCGGGCGGCAGGTGAAGTCGTATTTCCTCCACTTTGACCCCGCCAGACGGAAAGCGGCGCAACGGCTGGACATTATTGTAAAACACTACGGCGGCATCGCCTATAAGCCGCTTAACGATAAAACCGCTGCCATCACAGACCTGTACAGCGAGCTGCAGAAGCCGGAAAACGCGGAGGCGGTAACGGCGCTGGGGCTGGGCGAATGGCTGGAAAAACTGGCGGACGCCAACCGCCGCCTGGCGGAAATGATGCGGAACCGTTTCGACGAAGCCGCCAAACGCCCCGACATACACATGCGGAGCGTCCGCCAGCAGGTAGACCGGCTCTTCCGCGAGATCCTCCGCCAGCTGGAAGCGCTGGTATGCATACAGGGCGAGGGCGCCAACCGGGCGTTTCTCGCCGAGCTGAATGTGATGGCAGGCGACTACAAACTCGCCCTGGCGCAGGAAGCCGGGCGGAGACATCCGGTAAAAGACCTGGGCGCCGGCGGCCACACGGTGATAACGCTGGCCAAAACCTATCCTTATACCGGGAAACCCATCACGCCCATCCCAACGGTGTACTACCACTCGGAAGGCAAGCCCTCCGCAGAGCTTGTTTTCGCCGAAGATTTCACCCTGACCTACCGGAACAACATCCACGACGGCATGGCGGACGTGATCGTACACGGCAAAGGAAACTATAAGGGGAAAAACATGGCGACGTTTAATATAGTAAAGGGGGAAGAGTGAAGGGGGGCTGTTTAATGGAGAATGAAGAATGGAGAATGGGCTGGCGCTGTCCCGTAGGGACAAAATGTTGGTAGAATATGCCATGAGCGCTCGCCGCCACCGTCCCGGCAGGGACGGAATGTGTCTGTTCACATGGCGTACCTCCGGCACGCAGGAGGCGGGGGGATGCATTTTTTCTACCCACATTTTGCCCCTAACGGGGCATTCTCCACTCTCCATTAAAACTCCATAAAAAAACCGTGCAGGTAGCTGCACGGTTTTCTTTATGGGTTTTTGCCCGGACATTGTTAGGGTCGTACACAACGAACGGTGGCGGCATACACATTTGTATCATTACTAAGAGATGGATTTCCGCTATTCTGAATACGCATATACGGATTCGTTCCGGTTGACCATATAAAAGCGCCGGCGTCTCCCACTGTGGTGTCGTTTTTACGAAAAGATGTATTCGTTGCTGAAAATCCCCATTCGTCAGTACCGCTATAGCTGGTGCTACATAAAGCGCCCGCGCTAGAAGAGGTTCCGGTGGCAGCAATCATTCCTGACCAAACATCGTTCGACGGAATAGACCATCCTGTCGGACAAGCGCCGCTTGCATTGCTGTGGAGATAATAGTAAACGCTACCATCTGAAGACTCGTAAGTTTTCGTACCTAACTTGCTGTTTTCTGCAAACCACCAATAATAGGTACTGCTTGGATAAGTATTCGGTAGCCGCACAATACGGTAGGTTTGCGCCCCTGCCGTTATGTACGCTTCGTAGTAAGTACTGCTGGTACCCATAATTCTGCAATGGTGGTCAGCGTCTATCAATAAATCGCTACCGGTGTAGGGGCAGTCGACGATAATAATGTCTTCCGTAACCGTTTTTAGCGGGCAAGTGCCTTTCATTACCGTAACCGTTAAGGAATATGTCCCGGCAGGGGTTGTGGTAACACTGCTTGCCGGTATTATGTGCTGAGCCGTACCCGTACTTGAATACTGCCCTCCGATATTCCATATATAGTAGTCGGGTGTTTCGCTTCCACCATTGTACGTAGCTTCCAAACTTATATTTTTATTTTTGTTAAAATAAATTTTACCGGGCTTGCTCATTTCTGCAACGCTTAAATTACCTGTCTGCGGCAGGCAGTTCACGCTTAATCCCGGCAGCGATCTTTCATCCTCGCAGTAGCCTGCCTGGTTAATGGCAACCGTAGTGCCGAAGCCGGCCGTGGGGGTGGCGGGCGCTTTGGTTGTCCATTGCTGTCCCGTGCCGGTGCCGGTTACGTTCACGCCGTCGCTCGCCAGCCATGTGTAGGTAGCGTTTGCGCCGTTATTCGGGTCGGTAATCACCGGCGCGGTAAAAATAACGTCGGCGCCCGTATAAATCGTGCTGCCGCCGCCCGAAGTATAGGTTATTTTCGGAACCGCTTCCGCATAGATGAACGGGAAACACTGGATACTTGCCGTCAGTGTAGTTTCCAGGTCTGCATAACCGTCGGCTTTGGCCGTTAGTTGCACGGTAAGCAAATCGCCCGCCACATTATTGGGATTGTAGAGCGCCGCGGTATAATCTATCATATTGCCCGTGCCGGTAGTAGGCGTGGCGCCGGAATTTTGATGGGTAATTTCCCATTCATACGTTACCCCTGCCGGCGGGTTGTTCATGCCGGCCGTAAAGCGTACCTTCGAGCCCGGCAGGAAGCAGAGCTTATTGTCAATGGTGCGCTCCGTGCTGCCGGTATGGTCAATGGTTAATACGCCCCTCATAACGGTTTTCTGCACGGTTATCTGCCTGCTTGCAGGCTTATCGGCATAGCCGTCCGCCTTAACAATAACGGACAGCGTGCCGGCGCCTTCCGCCGTGCCGATGTTCACAGGCCATGTATTAACGTTGGTCGTCCCATTGGCAGGGCTGCCGGTAGGCGGCGTCCACGCCCAGTCGTAGGTCACGCCGGCGGGCAGGTTGGCCATGCCGTCTACGCGGAACTGCACCTGCGAGCCGGGACGGTACGAGTCGCGCTGGCCGCCCTGGTTGGCAGGAGGCGTACTGGTTACGACGGCTATTGCCGGCGTGCCGTCCAACGCGCCTTTTTTAACGGTTACCGTCCGCTGTGCCGTCCTGTGGGCATAGCCGTCCGCCTTGACGGTAACGGTTACCGTGCCGGCGCCTTCCGTACTGCCGGTATTCGTCGTCCATGAATTATTGGTAGTCGTTGCAGGGCTTGCGGGCGTCCATGTCCAGTCATAGGCCACGCCGGCGGGCAGGCTGGTTAAGCCGGTAGCCCGGAATTCCACCGCCGCATTGGGGCGGATGGTGCCGTCGGTGTTGGAGGCGGAGCTGGCCGCCGTTATTCGCAATGTGCCGTCAAAAACCGCCGGCGTTACGCTTAGCGGCTGCGTTGTTTCCTTTGTTATATAGCCGTCTTTTTTGGCGGCGACTTTCACCGTATAGGTCGTTTCGCCGGTTACCTCCGGCAGGGAGGTAGTCCAAACGGTAGCGGTCGTAGTTCCCGAAGGCGGCGCAGGCGTAAAGGCCGGGCTGCCGGACAGCGACCATTCGTACACCACCCCGCCGGCCGGTTGGGTGAGCTGGTTGAGGACAGCAAAGGTAACGGTCGATTTCGGGCGGATGGTTATGCCGTTCGCCCCGGCGCTCACGCCATCGCCCGTTACGTTGATGGAGAGGTCGCCGGCCATCGCGGCGGGGCTTATGGCAAACTTTTTATCCGGGCTTTCCCAGTCGGCATAGCCGCCGGCTTTGGCGGTTACCCACACGGTGTAGTTGTGCCCCGTGGCGGTGGAGGGAACGGAGAAGTCTAAGGTTTTACCCCTGTCGGGAAATACAGGCGGCGAAACCTCGTTATCATACTGCACCGTCCAGTCGTACGTAACGCCGGTAGCGGGGCTGGTTACGCCGTCCACCTTGAACGTAACGTTCGACGCCGGGCGCAGGGTCTGGTCGTCAATCCTTCCTTCCCCTTCCGCCCGCACGGCCAAATCGCCTGTCATGGCGGACGTCGTTATGGTAAATATCCGCGCTTCGGTTTTATCGGTATAGCCGTCGGCTTTGGCCGTTACCTGTACGGTATAGCTGCCGGTGGTGGTGCTTGCCGGTATTGAGAAGTCCAGCGTGGCGCCGTTGTCGGGGAATGGTTGCGGCGTGCCGCTATTATATTTCACCGACCAGTCGTACGTAACGCCGGTAGCGGGGGTTGTCATGCTGTTCACTTTGAACGTAACGTCCGACGCCGGGCGCAGGGTATAGCCGGATATGCCTTCCGCCCGCACGTCCAAAGTGCCTGTCATAGGCGATTTGGCTACGGTAAATGTCCGCTTCGCGCCCGTCAAGGTGGTGTAGCCGGTAGCTTTTGCCGTTACCCACACAGTATAGCTGCCGGTAGCGGTGCCGGAGGGTATTTGGAAGTCCAGCGTGGTGCCGTTGTCGGTGAATGTTTGGGATTCACCGCCGGTATGTGTTACCGACCAGTCGTACGTAACGCCGGTAGCGGGGTTGGTTACCCCGTCCACCGTAAAGGTAATGTTTGCCGCCGGGCGCAGGAAATTATCGGTTACGCCGGCGCCGCCCGCCTGCACGGTCAAATCGCCTTTCATTTCCGGCGCTTTCACTATGACGGTTTTGCTTACAGGGTAGGATTCGTAGCCGTAAGATTTCACGGTTACTTTTACCACGTGGTGGCCGGTAGCGCCGGTGGTTATTTTCCATGTGTTATCGTTGGTGGCGGAATGGGTGGCGGAAGGCGATGCGGCGTCAAGCCCCCATTCCCATTCATAGGTAAGGTTGTTGGTGGGTTTGGTAATGCCTACCGCTTCAAAACTTATCTCCATGCCCGGGCGAATGGTATCCGGCACGGAACGCCCGTTTACTTTAATGTCGAGCGTACCGCTCATGTCCGCCGCTTTTAACACCACTAATTTTTCCGTAACCTTGTCTTTGTAACCGGCGGCTTTTGCCGTTACCATGAGGGTATAATTGCCGCCCTGCGCATTATTGGGCACCGTTATGCCCCATGTGGGGCTGGTGGTCGCAGCCGGCGTAGTCAGCGGAGAACCTTTCCATGCCCATTCGTAGGTTACGTCGGCGGGGGTAGTAATGCCTTCTGCCGAAAACAGCGCCTGCGCTCCCGGCCGAAGCGTAATTTTATCCGTTGCTTCGGTCACTTCTTCGTCGTTCCCGGAGGCGCGTATTTGCAAATTCCCCGACATAATCGTATGGTCGATGATAAACTCTTCGGTTTTTATTTCCGGATTATAGCCTGTCGCTTCTACTTTTACGCTTACCGTGTATTTATCGGCAGTGATGCCGGGAGCCGTAATTTTCCAGCTGTTTACCGGCGAAGTGGTAATATTCGTTGCGGTGGGGGCGGAAGCGTTGGTAACCCTCCAGTCCCACGTATAGGTTAATCCGGTAAGGGGAGCTGTTATTCCCTGCGCCATAAAGGTTACTTCGGAGCCGGGTCGCAGCGTGTTTTTCCCTTCGCTGTTCGAGCCGAACCCGTCGCTGCTGATATGGAGTTGCAATGCGCCGGACATCGGATTTTTTTGCACCGTGCCGGTCACCGTATATTGCTGCGAGGTGTAGCCGACGGCTTTCGTTATCACCTGTACGGTATAGCTATCCCCGTTCGCCGCCGTAGCCGGAACAACGAACGACCATACGTCGCGCCCTGCCTGTGGCGCCGGCGGGGCAACGCCCAGCCCGGTAACCACCCAGGTGTAGGTAATACTCGATACCGGCGGATTGGCAATACCTTTCGCCACAAATTGCGCCGGCGCCCCCGGGCGGAGCGTCCGCCCGTCTTCAGCCACCGCATCGCCAGTGGCTTCTACGTACAAACTGCCGGCCATGCCGACCGTACCGACCGAGAAAACCGTATCTTTTTTCACTTCGCAATAGTTGATGAGCGTAGAACCGGCGGCTTTGGCTTTTGCCGTCAGGACGTAATTCTCTATAGCATTCGGCAGGGTGGCGCTCCATGTATTGGTTGTAGTGGGCGGCGCCGGAATAGCGGGCGCCGTCGTCCATTCATAGAGAAGGCCGGCGGGCGCGGTAATGCCGGAGGCGCTGGCGGTAAGCTGCGTGCCCTGCCGGAAAGCGCCGGTCGTTTCATCCCGCATGCCGTTTAAAGTTAATCTCAGTTGCCCTTCCATAGGGATGCAATCCACAATTTTCAGCACATGGGTTTGCGTCGTTTGACAATAACCGGCGGCTTTTGCCGTTACGGTTACTTCCCTTTCCCCATATATATCGGACGGCGCCAAAATGCTCACTTCGGAGGAGTCGGGCGTCAGGTAGGTAACATTTTTAAAGCCGGGCAGGCTCCATACATACCGTACGCCGGTCGCCGGCGCTTCAATGCCGAAGGCATGTAATCTCACGGTACTGTTTTTTGCGACGACATAACCGGTCGGCTCTGCCGCAAATTCCAATGTGCCGGCCATGGGCGTGCAAGCGTTGGAAACCGTCTTGCTCGTATCGGACGGGCAATACAGCCCTTTCGTATCGATCGCTTCCAGGTAAACCGTGTAGGTATTCGGCGTATCGCTTATTCTGGTACGGAATTCTTTCCCCGTGAACGTGCCGGGCGAGAACCCGCCGGAAGTCGCCCACCGGTATTCCAAATCCGCCTCTCCGGGCGACGCAATACCCGCAGCGGTAAATACGACCTCTTCATTCATGTAAGCGTTCGCCGGCCCTTCAATGCGTAGCGAGCCTATCATCGGGGTGCAATACGCCAACTCGAGCTTCACTTCATTTTTAATTACCACATCGCGATAGCCGGCAGCCCGTACCGTCAGGAAAATGGGGTAAATGCCGGGAGTCGCCGGCGCGGTAGCCAGAAAATTTTCACCCGTATAGGCCGTCGGAGTGAAGTCAGGCGCACTCCAATCGAATGTCAAATTTTTTTCCGGGTCAATAATTCCATTACTTACCTGGAATAAAATTTCCCTACCGGCCACGGCAGGTTCGGGAATGCTGAAATCGACTTGCCCCTGCATGATTTTGGGATATTTTGAATCCCGCTCTTCTTCACAGGACAGCATTAAAAGAATACCCAGAACGAGGATATTCCTCCATATTGTAAAATTTTTCATACGATAAAGAAATAAGAACTTGATTTGTACAGCGAACAAAGGTACTATTGTTTTTTCAAACATCCAAATAATTTTAAAAAAAAGAGACCTTTTTTCTCCGGGTAATAAAATTTTAGTAAGTTTGTAACCTTAGAAACATGGTTGCAATGAAATTACCCGCCTCCTTTTACACCCGCCCCGATGTGGTACAAATCAGCAAAGAATTGCTGGGGAAAACCCTTTGCACCCGTTTTGGCGGACAACTAACCAAAGCCGTTATCACCGAAACGGAAGCCTACGCCGGCGTTACCGACAGGGCGTCGCATGCCTACGGTGGCCGCCGCACCAAACGTACCGAAATAATGTTCCGGGAAGGCGGGCATGCGTACATTTATTTATGTTACGGCATGTATTCGCTTTTTAATGTAGTTACCAATGCGGCGGGGATTCCCCACGCCGTCCTGATTCGTGGGGCAAGAGCCTGTAGCGGCATTGAAATAATGCTGCAACGTACGGGGAAAACAAAACCTACCGGCGATTTATTAAGCGGGCCGGGAAAACTGGCAAAAGCCATGGGGCTGCATTATTCCCAAACCGGCACGCCCCTCGCCGGCTCCACCATCTGGATAGAAGACAGCGGCACGGTAATCCCGCCGGAAGCCATCACCGTAACGCCCCGCATCGGCGTGGGCTACGCTGCCGAAGACGCTCTCCTGCCCTACCGGTTTTTGATTTAAAGATTCAAAGGAAAAATAAACACATTCCATCCCTAAGGGGACGACGGCACGTACTTCCTGCTTTACTCTTCCACCAGAAAGATTTCTTCGCCGGAGCCGGTGAAATAAAACCGTTCCCGGGCGATTTTTACCAGGCTGTCGGGGTGGGTGAAGGATTCGACTTCGCGGGTGGTGGCGTCGATTTGCTGTTCCAGTTGTCGCTGTTCCTGCTGCAGGCGGCGTAATTGCATCCGTTCCTGTATCCAGTCAACTACGTTGATCGGGTCGAACAGGAGTATCCACACCAGAAACAACAACCCTGTCAGGACATATCTATTCCGCAGGGGGCGCGGAATGAAAGAAGCTATCTTTTTTAAAAACTCCATATTCTTTTAGTCATAAGTCGTGGAAGTTAAGAACTATGAGTTAAGAACTAAGAGTTAAGAACTAAGAGTTAAGAACTAAGAGTTAAGAGTTGGCTGGCGCCAGCACTCTTAGTTCTTAACTCTTAGTTCTTAACTCATAATTACCATCGTTCATAGTGTACGCGTTCAGGTTGCCATTTGTCTTTTGGCGCAGGCGGTTTTGCCGGATGGCCAATGGCTATTACATTCAGGGGGACGATGTTTTCCGGCAATGCCAACGCCTTGCGTACGGCGTCCATCCGTTCCCGGTAGGGATACACGCCTGTCCATACCGCCCCCAGCTCCAGTGCGGCAGCGGCGAGCAGGAGGTTTTCCGCCGCCGCCGAACAGTCCATCACCCAGCTGATAGCCGCCTCGCCGGTATGCACATCCGTGTCGCCGCAGACGACCACCGACAGCGGCGCCTCGTTCAGCATTCTTGCGTAGGGCAGCTGCTCCGACAAGGCCTGCCGCGCTGCCGAATGCGACACTACCACAAAATGCCAAGGCTGCCTGTTCTTCGACGACGGCGCTGCCATCGCCGCCCGCAGCAAGCATTCTACCTGCTCCGGCGTGATGGTTTCCGGCGTATAGGCGCGCACGCTCGCCCGACGGTCAATAACGCTTAAAAAGTCTTTCATCTGCCGATATGCTTTAAATTCCACACGGATTTACCCGCGCAAATTTACAAAAAAAATCGTACATTTGCGCTCAATGTGCTAATGTGACTAATTATAACTCATAATTCAATGAAAAAACTGCATTCTTTTTATCCTACATTGAGGCTGTCGTGGGCAATGGCAGGCCTGTTGCTGGGGAGCGCTATGGCAGCGGCGTTCCCGGTAAATATGATGATGTCCCTCGCCGGCAATGCCCCTGTCCTTCTTTCCTGGGGATTGCTGGCGAGTTATGTATTGCCTTTTTTGTGCGTGGCGGGCTTCATCCTGCTGCTGCAGCGCACCGCGCCGGCAACGGCAATACTGCCGGTGAAAAAAAACCGCTCGCCGGAAGTCTTCCTTTGCTGTTTTGTGTTTACGCCGTTGCTGGCGTTTCTCATTGAGCCGCTCACCGCATGGCTGCCAATGCCCGGCTTTATGAAGGAACTATTCGCACAACTTTCCCGCAACGATTTCCCGACCTTCCTGATGGTAGTCATCGCCGCGCCTTTCTGCGAGGAGTGGCTTTGCCGCGGCGTCATCGCCCGGGGGCTGTTGCGGCACAGCACGCCGGCGAGGGCGATTGTATGGTCTGCGTTCATTTTCGCTATCATCCACGGCAACCCCTGGCAGGCGGTGCCGGCCTTTATTATCGGGTTATTGCTGGGATATGTGTATTGGAAAACACGTTCGCTGTGGCCGTGCATTTTTATTCATTTTATCAATAACGGCGTGTCGTTTCTGGTGGTAAGCCTCTTTCCGGAAGCCGCCGCTGAAGACGCCGCTTCCCAAAGCCTGCTCGGCCACTGGTACTGGCCTGTTTTTGCCGCTGCGGCCATCGCCGCGCCGGGCGTGGGCGCAGTGTTTTACAAAGTGCTGAACAGGAAATAGGGGGAATTCTATTTCGTTCCATACAGCAGGGATTATGCAGGTAATTTTTCAGGTTTTTTCGGGAGAAAACCTGAAAATGTTGTATCTTTGCATCCGGAATTAAGGAAGTACAAATGACTGATACTATCAAAAATACTATTAACAGGTTTGCCACCGGATATGTTTTCACCTCCGCGGACTTTTCTTTGGCGGAAGGCAAGCAGAATACTATTACCAAAGTTTTGAATAATATGGTAGCGGCCGGACAAATCAGCCGCCTGAGCAAAGGGCGTTTTTACAAGCCGCAAATGAGTAAATTCGGTGAACTTCCACCCGACACTTCGCAAATAGTAAAAGATTTGCTTGAAAAAAACGGCAAAACGCTTGGGTATTTAACAGGCTATTCCATTTTTAACAAGTTTGGGCTGACTACACAAGTACCCGTAGCCTTGCAAATCGCCGTCAAAAAAGAGAAAAAACCGGTTACCCGCGGCAATTACAGAATCAGTTTTATTATTCAACAAAACACCATTACAAAAGAGAATATACCTGTGCTGCAACTGTTGGACTGTTTGCGTTTTTTCAAGAATATCCCCGATGCCATGCCTGATGATGTTTGCAGGCGATTGTTGGTTTTGTTTAAACAACTGACGCCGGAACAAATGAACCAAGCCAAACGACTGGCATTAAAATACAGCCCTGCCACGATAGCGCTATTGGGTGCCATACTCGAAACAAATAACAAAAACGAAGACACCTCCATGCTGTATAAGGCGTTGAATCATCAATCATCCTATAAATTGAATATTTCCAACAACCTTTTATCAAATCAAAAAAGATGGCATCTCCAATAAATTTACATACTAAAACCAATGATTTCATCGCACTCATAAAATTTACGGCGGCACATTTCAATATCATTCCTGCTTTTGTAGAAAAAGATTATTGGATTACGCTTGCACTTCGCCGACTGTCCGATTCTGTACATGCCGGAAATGCTGTTTTTAAAGGCGGCACTTCGCTTTCAAAAGGCTACCATATCATCAATCGTTTCTCGGAAGATATCGACATTGCAATAATTAACGAAAACCTGAGTGGAAATGCTTTGAAAACAAAAATCCGCAGCATGGAAAAAGATATTACAAGCGGATTGCGTGAAATCGTAGCGGAGGGCATTACAAGTAAAGGCTCCATGTTCCGCAAGTCTATTTTTGAGTACCCTACGGCGTTGCAGGGAACGGTGGATAATATCATTCCAAACAGATTGATTGTAGAAATCAATTCATTCACAAATCCAGATCCCAATATAAAACAGGAAATCGCGTCGACTATTGCCGAATACCTTACGGCAACCAATCAAACGGCAACTATTGATGAATACGGATTACAGCCCTTTCTATTGAATATATTGGATAAGCGACGGACAATGGTTGAAAAATTGGTGTCGCTTTTCCGTTTTTCTTTTGCAGAAAATCCGCGCCGTATGCTTGCCACGAAAATAAGGCATTTTTATGATTTGTATTATTTAGCCAGCGATGCAGAATGTGCGTCATATATTCAAACTGCGTATTTCAAAGCCGATTTTGCCGAACTTTTTACACACGATAAACAGCAATTCGATACGCCTGTGGATTGGCAAAAGCATGATATCTCACAATCGCCGCTGGTTACAGATTTTCCTGTGCTATGGAATAGTTTACGCGATACCTACTTGTCAGAACTTCCGAAGTTGGCGTTTATGCCTGTTCCTGCTGAAAATAAAGTAGCGAAGATATTTACTCAAATGGTAGAACAACTTATAAATACTTCGACATTTTAATACTGCGCAAAATCTATAAATCGTAAATTTGCATATTCTCGAATTTGTTGTTACCTTTGCAGCCGATTTTTAATTGCACACAGAATAATGATACCTTATAATATATATACTAATACATGCTGGTGGTGGCGCTCGTTCTTGGACAAGGAGTGAGTTATACCTGCATGCGTTCGGTTAGAGAAAGAAAAGCCTGTTGTAAACTCACAACAGGCTTTTTTCCGTTAAGGACAAATAAAATAAAGGAAAATGAATAAAGTACTAAACACTATGAACAACACACCTTCCTTTCATGTAAACGACGAAGGATACTACGGGGAATTCGGCGGGGCTTA
>JAITSM010000177.1 GCA_031287815.1 Prevotellaceae bacterium | reverse complement strand
AACAATTGCAACGAAAAAAACGACACAATGGATGGAATATTTTCCGTACCTTTGCATCGAATTCAAGGATTATCTGATATTCTTCAGATATTCTACTAACCAATCCTTTCATTCATAACTTTGTTCACGATCCTTGCCCTCCGGGGCAAGGATTTCCTTTTTTAAAACTAATTTAATACCTTTGCAATATCTAAAACTCAAAAATTACAAACAAATGAAAAAAATTATTACTATTCTTTTTGTTGCTGTGTTATTAGCGGCAAACAGCGGGCAGTCCAACGCCCAGGAACTGGACAAGACGGCGGGCAAACCGTTTGTAGAATTATTCGAAAATGTTGCACCGGCAACAATGGCGGACAACGTGTTTAAGCTGGTAGGCGAAGATTTTATGTTAATCACTTCCGGCACGGAAGCTGATTTTAATACCATGACAGCCGGCTGGGGCGGCTGGGGCGTTCTTTTTAATACGCCGGCGACATGGTGTGTATTGCGCGCCAACCGCTATACATTGGAGTACATACGCAATACAAAAACCTACACGCTTACTTTCTTTGAAGATGAATATAACGACCAGGTACTGCATTTCGGGATGGCGTCGGGGCGCAACAGCGACAAGATGAAAACCCACCGGCTGACCGCCGTTACTACGCCTCTTGGAAATATTGCCTACAAAGAGGCTTCGCTGATTGTAGAATGCGAAATAATACAATTGACCACCGTACAACCCGATGATTTTTATACCGACGAAGCGAAAGCATTTATCAAGGAAGGCTACGCAGATGCGAAGGAGTATCATAAACTGGTGTTCGGGAAAATCACAAATGTGTGGCGCAAAAAATAGTGATACTTGCCGCCCGTTTCCATGCCTCACCGGATAATCACGACGGCCGACGGTTCACACAGTTTGTTTGTACCGGCGCTGAATGAGCATTATCACTCCACCAACGGCGCATTACAGGAATCGCAGCATGTGTTTATTGCTGCGGGATTCAAGTATGTAGCGGAAAAAATTTCACGTGATTATGTGAGCGTACTGGAAATAGGTTTCGGCACGGGGCTAAATGCGTTACTCACCTTACTGGAAGCGCGAAACAGAAAGACGGCTGTTTTTTATGAAACAGTAGAAAAATATGCTTTGCCGCCAACGACTATTGCGCAACTTAACTATAATACGTTGGTACCGACGGAAGATAACAACTGTTTTGAGAAAATTCATCAGGCGAAATGGAACGAAGAAACGCCCATCGCCACCTGCCCCGAAACGCCTTACATATTACTGAAAAACTTGCAATGCCTGCTGGATTACCGTCCCTGCCGCCTGTTTGACGTCATTTACTTCGATGCTTTTGCGCCTGCCGTACAGCCCGAATTATGGACAACCGCCGTATTTAAAAAATTATATGATTGCTTGAATGCCGGCGGCGTATTGGTTACTTATTCCGCGAAAGGGACGGTTAAAGCCGCCTTACGGGAAGCCGGCTTCTTAGTGGAACGCCTGCCGGGAGCGGCGGGAAAGCGGCACATGGTTCGGGCTTATGCTAAATAATAGCACAAATAAAAAGGCAGGCAGGCGAATAGTGCCGGGAAATATGTAATAAGAAAACGGTTAAATAAGACTTTTTACCGTATTAAAAATAGTATCGAGGATACTGTTTTTCAGTTCATCAATTTTGATTTGCGCCAGCCCGGCTTGTTTTAGCCCTTCCATCTCCGCTAAATTTTTTAACCCTAACACAAGGTGTTTGTACTCTTTGTCCGAAAGCTTTCCGGCGGCGTACTCTTGCGTCAGCGCCAGCAGGTCGTCTTTTGCTTTATTCAAAAAAGTTTTAGCGTCAGCGGCGGCGGCTTCTGCAAATTCGCCGGCGCCGGTAGTAACGATGTTCAATATCTCTTTCCAGAGTTGGTCAAGCAGTTTAGAAAAGTCAAGTGCCATAACAGATAAAATTTTGAAGGTTTATTTTTTTATTTTTTTATTTTTTTACTTTCGAGCCCGGCAATTTTGTCGAACGCCTCCCCCACCTGTTGTTTGGCGCGGGTAATAGCCGTTTCGCCCAGTTTGCCTTCTTCTTTCCACAAGGTAAAAAAGCCGCCCAGCAAATGTTCGTCGGGATTAAGCAGTAGCACCCACATCTGCGTGGTAACCTCATTATCCGGGCGGTTTTTTTCATATTCATAGGCCTTTTGCAAATTCAATTGCAAAGCCGCTATTTCCTGCACGTGCGCCGTATAATCTTCCGTAGCGAAGCTCATCACATGCAGCGCATCCACTTTCAACGCCGTAGTCCGTTCATAAGCATGCTGGTCAAACAAGGAAATAGTCGCGCAACTCGTTACCATTGCCGCCAACAACAACATTGTTATTTTATTTTTCAGTATTATTTTCATAAACTCATTATTTTGATTTGTACAAATGTACACAAAAATTTGAAGATATAAAAAAATGCCGGCATGTTTTCCATGCCGGCGTCTTTCGTTAGATATGCGATTTGCGATGTATTGTTTTTAAACTATTTGTTTAGTTCTTCTACGCAATGGCCGTCTTTTTCCGACCCGTTGCAGTCAACTTCATCTCCGTTGCAGTCAACTTCATTTCGATTGCAGTCGACTTCATCTCCATTGCAGTCGACTTCATTTCGATTGCAGTCAACTTCATTTCAATTGCAGTCGACTTCATCCCCATTGCAGTTAACTTCATTTCAATTGCAGTCAACTTCATTTCGATTGCAGTCGACTTCCTCTCCATTGCAGTTAACTTCATTTCGATTGCAGTCGACTTCAATTCACAGGAGGCCGGCTACCGCGCCATTGCGGGTTGCTGCCAACGGCCTTACGGCGGTCGAAACTGTTCAAATTTTAATCCCTTTTCATTTTGCATCCTATTTTTTCATGTTTTAAGGTTTAACTTTTAGTTTTTAACTTTTAACTTAACAAAAGTGTTTCGATTACACCCTTAAGGTGGCATTGACACCCCTACCCCTTCCTGCTTGCTTTTCTCGTTTTTCATCACTATATATTAAAGCGTAAAAATTAAGAAGTTCCGGCGACTATTTTACACAGCGAACATTAACTCCATACAGCGCACTCACGTAATCCATTACCTGGCTTTCCTCGTCATACATTAACCGGTAACTGTTTTTCGCATCGTAATAATCATTGGCCCACAAGAAACCGCGAGTGTTCGCTTCGTACACAACAGCTGCGTGCGCGTAACCGGCGAGCCCCCACGCAGCACTCAGGACGGCACCAGATTTACCGCCAGCGCAAGCGATGAGGGTAGTATAGTCTTCGTTTGTCGGCACGCGCCAGGGGTCCGGGCAAAGATCTTTGTTCATGGAGTCAATGCATATATGATTATAATAATAACCATAGGTTGTACCTGCATCCTTAAATTGCGCGGATGCAGACTCCCTGTCAGTAGACAAGGTGGTAACGCTTGTGCAACCCGCTGAAACGCGCAAAGCCCCACTCCATGTTTGTGCACCACAAACCCAATTAGCGTAATTCCATGAAAAATTAACCGCTATCTTCCCGGAGTCTGTCACATTGGTGTAACCACAGCTGTTGGTTGTAGTAACTGTATAATTAAAGGTGGCGGCAGCCGTGGGGGTACCACTAATGGTATAAGTATTGTTAGCCCATGCGCCGGAAACGCCGGGGGGTAACCCGGCTACCGTGGCGCCGGAGGCATTGGCGGTGGTATATATGATGGGTGTAATAGGGGAGCCGGCAGTTACCGTCTGGCTGTTGGTGATAGCAGGAGAAGCAAGGGTAAGGCTTGGTGCGGGAGGCACTATGCCTGCGGGGTTGTCGGTGGCGTCGGTAATAGCAGTAATGCAACCCGCGTTAAAGGTGTTTGCATCGGTTGTCGTAGAACTGCTGTTGTTGTATGTAATCCTAAACGGCGGCGTGCCGTATAAATCGTATCCGCCTTCGGGTTTAATTTTCGCTTCGGGCGGGTAATTCAAGGCGTAGGCGCACCAGTTGAATTGCTGTACGCCGGCATCGGGGTTCAGGGTTGCCGTAACGTTTGCGCTGCCGCTGCTGCCGGAAGTGTTAATCCAAAAACCGCGATTGGTTTCGGCAGCGGTAGCGGCGGAGCCGTTACCGGTGGCGGTAGCTCCTGTAACGCGGGCGCGCTTCCAGCTATTGCCCGCCGTAGAGGCATTTTCTATCTTAATATAGTCTACAATCACCCAAACAGAATCATGGTACGGTTCCTCGTTCCATGTTACGGTGAATGAAATTTGGTTGGCGGGATAGTCCGTTGCCATATTGGAAACGGTTACTTGTGCAGACAAGCCCCCTAACCCCCAAAGGGGGAATAATAATAAAAGAAGCCCCCTGAATCCCCCTGAGGGGGACTTTGTTGATGTCGATAATGTTTTCATAATTGTTGTTATTAAAGTTTATAGTTTCATCTTTAAAGTTTCAGGTTGTGGCGTCACTCTTCACCCTTCACCCTTCACCCTTTCACTTCCTTCCGGCTTTTGGGATTGTTTTGTATTTAATTTTTATTGACACAAACACAAATATTCACCAAAACAATCCCCCTTTGCCGCAAGTTCTTTAACATCTTGGCAACTTTTATTCGGTTAGTATTATTTCGAAAATTCTCTTTTCAGAGAGGTGTTGGGGATAAAATGCGAAACGTGGACTAAACTTATCATTCTTGAGGTTCTCGAATACCTATGCGTTTAATAAGCAAAAGCCCACGTTTCATTGTGGTTTTGATTATTCTAAACGCATCAGAAATTTTCGAGATTTCAAGAATAGAATAAAAGTGTTCAAAATGAGAAAGAGCATAATATCGGGTGCAAAGGTAGAAAGATTTTTGGAAATAGAAAATTAAAAGTGAAGGGTGAAGGGTGGCTGGCGCCTTTTTAAAGTTAAAAGTTAAGAGTTGGCTGGCGCCAGCACTTTTAGTTTTTAACTTTTAGTTCTTAACTTTAAAAAGGCGCCAGCGCTTATACCTCATACTTCAAAAAAAAAGCTGCCGAAAACCGGACAGCCTTTTTTTTGTGGGAGCTGAGGGATTCGAACCCCCGACCCTCTGCTTGTAAGGCAGATGCTCTAAACCAGCTGAGCTAAGCTCCCTTTACTTTGGGAGTGCAAAGGTAAAACTTTTTTTGATATGTACAAAATAAATTTTCAAATCCGCTGTTTTTTATCGATTAAACGGCTGCTGCTGCACAGGAACGAAGGTTTGAAACAGGGCTGTTTACTGCTTGCTTCCGAACAGGTCGTAAGTATCCGCAGCGGTGATGGCGATGTTGTAAAACTTTCCGGGTTGCAGGGCGTTGCCGTCTGCCGGGATGAACACTTCGCCGTCCACTTCCGGCGAGTCGTACTGCGTGCGGCCTGCATAGTAACCGCCTTCGCGGCGGTCGATGATCGTGCGGAAAATCTTCCCGATTTTTTCTTCATTCTGTTTTTGCGAAATGCGCGCTTGCAGCGACATAATGCGTTCGCGGCGCGCTTGCTTTTCCCCTTCGGGAATGGTATCCGGGAAATGCTTTGCCCCATAGGTGCCTTCTTCTTCGGAGTAACAAAACACGCCGAGCCGTTCGAAGCGCGTTTCTTCCACGAAATTTTCCAGTTCGCGGAAAGCCGCCTCATCTTCGCCCGGATGCCCTACAATCAAGGTAGTGCGCAAGGCAATGCCGGGAACTTCCTTCCGCAGTTTTTCAATCAACGCGCGCGTTTGCCGGCTGTCGATTCCACGGCGCATATTCTTCAACACCTTTCCGGATATGTGTTGCAGCGGAATATCCAAATATTTGCAAAGTTTGGGATGATTCCGGATAACCGGCAATACGTCTTCCGGAAACTGCGCGGGGTAGGCGTAATGCAGGCGTATCCATTCAATGCCGTTCACTTCCGCGAGGGCGGTTAATAAACCGGACAGGCGGCGGCGGCCATACAAGTCCATGCCGTAATAAGTCGTGTCCTGCGCGGTAATGAGCAGTTCCTTCACGCCACGCGCCGCCAGCAGTTTCGTTTCCACCACCAGCTGTTCGACAGGCGTCGAGCGGTGTTTGCCGCGAATGAGCGGAATAGCGCAATAAGAGCAGCCCCAGTTGCACCCTTCCGAGATTTTGAGGTAGGCATAGTGCGCAGGCGTGGCAATCGCCCGTTGGGTAAGGAATTTCGGGGAAGGCGCGCCACCCAGCGTTTCCACAATCCGGTCAGATTCTTCTACGCCGAAAAAACCGTCCACTTCGGGCAATTCCTGTTGCAGCTCGTGCCGGTAGCGCTGCGAAAGGCAGCCGAACACAAAGATGCGCTCCACGTCGCCGCGCTTTTTCGCAGCAATCACCGACAGGATCGTATTGACAGATTCTTCCTTCGCATCGTTGATAAAGCCGCAGGTGTTGATAAGGACGGTCTTTGCGCCGTCAACATGGCCGCCATGCGCTACAGGGAATCCCGCCGCCTGCAACTGCCGCATCAGCCGCTCGGAGTCCACCAGGTTTTTAGCGCAACCCAACGTGATAATGGTAATTTTTTTAATGTGACTGATTTTTTAATGTGACTAATTAGAGTGATGGGTGATGGGTGATGGGTGAAGAGTGAGGGGTGAAGAGTGAGGGGTGAAGAGTGAAGAGTGGCTGGCGCGACAGCCATAATTCATAATCCATAACTCTTAGTTCTTAACTTTTAGTTCTTAGTTCATATAAGTGGCCAAGCAGGCAATCATTCCAGCGGTTTCGACGCGGAAGCGGCTTTCGCCGAAAGTTACGGCTTTGAAACCGGCTTGCAGGGCTGCCCGCATCTCGTATTCCGAAAAGTCGCCTTCGGGGCCGATGAGGATCAGTACGCGCCGGTTGGCCGGCAACACTTTCCAGAATACTTCGCGCGGCACCTCCGGATGACAGCAGCCAATGTACTTTCCGCCGTCAAAAGGCTGCGGGATAAAGTCGGCAAAGGCTGTCGGCGGATTCAGTTGCGGCAGGCGCGTTTTAAGCGACTGTTTCATGGCGGCGATTAGTATCTTTTCCCACCGTCCGGCGTTCACTGTCCGCCGTTCGGAGCGGTCGCATATCACCGGCGTGATTTCGTCGATGCCTATTTCGGTGGCGGCGTCCAGCAGTTGCTCGTAGCGGTCGCTGTTCTTGGTGGGCGCCACCGCCAGGTGCAGGTAATAATTGCGCACGCCGTAATTTTCCTGTTTGCCGGTGATTTTTATTTCGCAATGTTTCATGCGGTCGTCCGTGATTTGAGCGGTGTACAAGGTACCTTTACCGTCAGTTAAATATAACGTATCGCCCAGCGAAAGGCGCAGCACGCGCAGGCAATGTTTACTTTCCGACTCCGGCAACACATAACGCTCGCCGGAGATATCAGGAGTATAAAATAACAGCATAGGATAATGTAAATTTATTTTTTTCAAAGGTACAAAAAATGGAAGGAATACGAGCGGAAAATTTATTTTGAAGATACCGGAATACGTAATTGTATTCGTGGTTTTGACTGGCAAAAAGATATATGGAATAAAAAAAACAGGCTGCCTTTCACAGGCAGCCTGTTTTTTATTTGTTATACAACCTTATTTTTTTGCTTCCAGCGCTTTTTTGTAGCGGTTGCGGAATTTATCTACGCGGCCGGCGGTATCCACCAGTTTCATTTTGCCGGTGTAGAAGGGATGCGAGGTGTTGGAAATTTCAACTTTGTATAAAGGATATTCCACGCCGTCGAGGTTGATGGTTTCGCGCGTTTGCACCGTCGAGCGGGTAACAAATGTATGGTCGTTCGACATATCTTTGAACGCCACCAAGCGGTAATTTTCGGGATGAAGATGTTGTTTCATATAATTCCTTTTTCTTTTTTCAAATTTGGGAGGGCAAAAGTAGTATATTTTTTCGGATTATACAAATTTACAACGTCTGTTTACTTTCCACGGTTACTTCGGGGGCGGTTTTTTTAATCATGCCCTGCAGGGCGGCGCCGGGTCCCAGTTCCACGAAATCCGTAGCGCCGTCGGCCACCATGTTTTGAATAATCTGCGTCCAGCGGACGGAGGCGGTGAGTTGGGCGATCAGGTTTTTCTTGATTTGTTCGGGGTCGGTGTAGGGCTTGGCGTCTACGTTCTGGTATACCGGGCAACGCGGCTGCTTGAAGGGCGTGGCATGGATAGCGGCTTCCAGCTCCTGCCGCGCCGGCTCCATTAGCGGCGAATGGAATGCGCCGCTCACCGGAAGCAGCATGGCGCGTTTGGCGCCGGCGGCTTTCAGCTGTTCGCAGGCAGCTTCTACGGCGGCTACCGTGCCGGAAATAACCAGCTGCCCCGGGCAATTATAATTGGCGGGGACGACGATGCCGTCGATTGCACGGCAAATTTCTTCGGTCTTGTTATCATCCAGCCCGAGGATGGCGGCCATAGTGGACGGCTGGCGTTCGCAGGCTTTTTGCATGGCTGTTGCGCGGGCGGCGACTAATTTCAATCCGTCTTCAAAGCTCATGGCTCCTGCGGCGACCAGGGCGGAAAATTCGCCCAGCGAGTGTCCGGCAACCATTTTCGGAGCAAAGCCCGGCAAGATTTTCGCCAGGATAACCGAATGTAAAAACACCGCCGGTTGCGTCACCCGGGTTTGCTTTAAATCGTCGGCGCTACCGGAAAACATGCTGTCGGTAATACGGAAACCAAGCAGGCTGTTGGCCTGTTCGAACAGTTCCTTTGCCTGCGGCGCCTGTTCGTACAGGTCTTTGCCCATGCCTGAAAATTGTGCTCCCTGTCCAGGAAATACGAATGCTTTCATTATTCTAATTTTTTAAAACGGACGCAAAGATACGCTTTTTTTAATTATGAAGTGAGGGGTGAGGGGTGAGGGGTGAGGGGTGAAGTGAAGGATGAGGGGTGAAGAGTGTACCGGCGCCTGCGTTCGGACGGGGGCGTTAAATGCTATAACCCCTACCGCGTACCATTTAATTGATTTTCCAATAACCTGTTTTATCGGAACCGATACGCGAAATGTACCCTTCCTGTTTCAATCGTTGTATCATTCTTTTAATGGTGGCTCGCGAACGACCTGTTTTCACAACTAATTTGTCGTAATTTATGTGTGGATCGATCCTTATCCATTCCAATACGTCAAAAGAATTTACAGGGTCATTTGCAGGGTCAGAAACGGTGTTTGCAGGGTCATTTGCAGGAATATTTGTCCCTGTTTCCATATCAACGTACCGGTACATGGCATTTTCAATAACGTCAAGCATAAAATCAATAAAAGGAAGACCGTCGACCGTTCCATTTTTATGATGTGATCGTTGCAAAGCGTCATAATATTTTGCCTGGTGGTGATATATCATCGTTTCAACAGGCAACCACGCAAAAATTTCATGCCATTTCGTAAGAATAAGCGTTTGCCACAGTCGTCCAATACGACCGTTACCATCGCGGAAGGGGTGGATATGTTCTATCATAAAGTGCATCGCCGAACTTTTAATAAGCGGGTGGGTGTCGGTGGCTTTGCCCCATTCAAGCAATGCAGCCACTAATGCCGGCACTTGCTTAAAATCAGCTCCGGAATGTAAAATTTCCCTTTTGCTATTAACAACCGCCACGCTAACACTGCGGAACTGTCCCGACTCCTGTACGAGACTATCGGTAATAAAACGGTGCGCCTTCAAAAAATCATCCACACTGTACGGGTCTAAATCTATAATCTGTTCATAAGCAGAAAAGGCGTTCTTTACCTCTTTGATGTCGTGCGGCGATGCAAAAACAGTTTTCCCGTTAATCACATCAAAAACCTGCTGCACAGTAAGCCGGTTGCCCTCAATAGCCGTAGTAGATCCAACAGAAAGAATACGGCTGTTTCTTCGCAAATGTAACACATCTTTCGACTGCTCTTCCGAAATTTTCACACGTTCCAAAAGGGCGTAAATCTTACCGATTTGCTCGTGCCACAATGGATTGTTTGTAAAAAAAGCGTCTATAAACATCATAACCTTTGAATTTTTATGTCCTAACAATTTTTTAGCAAAGGTATGATTTTTTTTGTAGAGGCGCACGCCGCGCGTCCCTACCCCTAAAACAACAAAGCCGCCCACCTTGCGGCGGGCGGCAGGATTCAACTTTTAACTTTTAGTTCTTAACTCTCAAATGACATTCTCCCTTCTGGGGGTTACCACCCAAAGGCGATCTTCACCTTCATGCCTGCCGAGAGCAGGTGCGTTTCTCCTATCTCCGAAAAGGTGTCGCCGGAGGGGCGGGTGTCCGGAAGGCCATAGCCGGCATAGAGGCCGGTATAGAGCCCCCAGTGTTCGGCAAGCGTCCAGCGGAGGCCGGTTTCGGCGGCGAGCGATGCGCCGTGCCCGAACGACAGCGACCCGGTGGTTATGGTCGTTTGCGTGGCGGCGCTGCTGCCGGTACGCATTTCCGTTTCCGTGCGGTAATGCCCCGAGAGGGCGAGGTCGGCCGAGAGGCCGGCGGCGGCGTAGAACCAGTGCCGACCCAGGGGCGCGCGGAAGCGCAACCATAGCGGTATGCGCAGGTAGGTGGCATTTACCCGGCTGGACTGTTTGAGCAGGTACGGCGGGGAGCCCGACGAATGGGTGCTGATATTGACGGTGAAGAGGCGCACGTTGAAGAAGGCCGCTTCCGCGCCGGCGGTCACGCCCCAGTGCTGTGCGAAATACCACGTGAAGTCCGCCCCGAAGCCCGGCAACACGCCGGCAGGACGCATGGAGCCGGCCGCCACCTTAGACGATAACTGCGATATGCCCAGCGTGCCGTACACGCCCACTTCATAGCGTAGCAGAGGAGCCGGGGGAGTCAAAGGAGTTAGAGTAGTTAAAGTAGTGTCGGAAGACACGCTGTCCGCTGTGGGTTCGACAACCGCTCCCCTGTCCTCTTCAGAGGAAGGAGGTAGAGGCGCGACCGGCCGCGTTTCCGCAGCTCCCTCCCCTTCGGGGAGGGTTGGGGAGGGGCTTTCGGAGGGGGCTGGGGGGAGGTCAGGGAGCGTTGCAGCGGGGCTTTTAGATGGTGGTTGTGGAGACGTAGCACGCCGCGTCTCTACCGTGGCCTGCCGCGTCTCTACAGTTCCCCCTCCTTCGGAAGGGACTGGGGGGAGGTCGGGGAGGGTTGCTGTGGGGCTTTCGGATGATGGTTGTGGAGACGTGGCCTGCCGCGTCTCTACAGTTCCCCCTCCTTCGGAGGGGGTTGGAGGGGGGGCGGGGTCTCCGTTACAATTGCGCAGCAGCAGCAGCGCTGCCACCACCAACGCCAATAATGCGCCTATATATATAAGGTGTGTGCCGGTTTTCTTTTTCATAGCTTTTTACTTCTTAGTGCTTTCTTCTAATAAGCGCCAACGCTACTTCACGCATCGAACCATCTGCCCGCCGTGTTTGCCCTCATTCAAGACTTTAAAGGTGCTGCCGTTCGTGTAATATAGTTCCCATGCTTTTACACCATCTGTGTCCGAAGTAGCGGACCAATAATACCCCTCCGTAGTGGTAGCGTTTATATTCCCAGAACTGCCCACATAACCGCCATAGCCCCATTGGGCAACTATGGTGCTTCTATCTGTGGCACTGATAAGCGCCTCAAAATCGGCTTTTGTCGGCACGTGCCATGGGGCAGGGCAAAGGCTTTGGGCATGGGCATCCACATACGGCCAGTTGTAGTAGTATGTGGTACCATCCACTGCATTGCTGCGGCAGGACGAGGTGACAGTGCTATTCGCGGCATAAGGAGTCGTTTTGTTACATTCGGGCATGTGGATAGCGTCGCTCCACACGAGCGGGCTCGCGCCGAAAGTCCATGTTTTGATAGAGGCGGCATACAGGGCGCTCGAGAGATGCAGGATGCGATTCACCGTTTTCCCGCCGGCGCCGGATACAACAACCAATGCAGCGCCGCCGAGCTGCACGGTGGGGGTAATGGTAAACGTGCCCGCATTACCGTCTGTGTTTATGGCTACCGTCCAGCCTGCCGGCACGTCCAATACCTGCACGGTGGAGGCGTTGCCGGTGAGCGTGAAAGGCACGGTGTAGGGTTTACCTATGACCAATACATCGGGCTGTGCGAAATTAATGCCCGGTTCGGCGGGCGGCTGGTAGGCGGGGCATTCCAGCGGCAGCGGCTTGGTGATGGTGCGTTCCTTGCTGTCGGACACCAGCAGCGTCACGGTGCCGGCAGCCGTATAGTATTTGCCGTCGGCGGCAGGGGCATTTACGGTTATTTTCTTCCCGGCAAGGTCGGGGGTTACTGTCCAGCCGCGCGGCACATCCACCGCCGTAATGGTTTGTACATTTCCTGACACCGTAAATCCGATGTCCCTGGTTTCGCCGTTGGCAAAGGAGACGTAGCCCGGGATGGTCATGTCCAGGGGGCGGTATTTCGGCACCTGTATTTTGGTAGTGCCGTCGGCAAGGGTAAATTCCACGTAGTCGGCATCGGAATAATCCACGCCGTTTTCAGCAAAGATGGCGTCGCCCGGTTCCCCTTGTGCACCGGTAGCACCGGTAGCACCGGTGGCACCGGTAGCACCGGTAGCGGACACGCCGGCCGAAACCCAGCCATTGCTGCCGTCGGCAGCGCCGGCGGGACAGCTGCCGGAAGTGCATATTTCCCAAGTGCCGGCGCTGTTGATACGCACGGTGGGGGGATTACCGCCGCCGCCGCCGGCAGCGGTAGCGGGCACGCCGGTATCCGTCCAGCCGTCGCCGGGAGGCGTGCCGGTACAGGTACCGCTGGAGCATATATACCAGTGGCCATCGCCGCCGATACCTACTATCGGGGTAGCGCCGGGCGTTCCCGGTTCGCCGGGCGTGCCGGGAGCGCCGGTAGCGGGCACGCCGGTATCCGTCCAGCCATCGCCGGGAGGCGTGCCGGTACAGGTACCGCTGGGGCATATATACCAGTGGCCATTGCCGCCGATAGCTACTGCCGGGGTAGCGCCGGGCGTTCCCGGAACGCCGTCGTCGCCCTTCGGCCCGGTGACCGGGATTTTTTGCCCGTTACCGTCCAGCAGCCATTCGCCGTTGAGCGTCCAGTAATAGACGCCGCTGCCTTCGGGGTATTCCTTTATGCTAATCTGCGGGGTAGCGCCATCCTGACCATCCTGGCCATTCTGTCCATCCTGACCGGTGGCTTTCACGCCGAGCGACGTCCAATCACCTTCGCCGCATACGCCGTTGGTGCATACTTCCCATTCATCGGTCACAGGATTGATGCGCACCTGCGGGGCAATGCCGGTGTCACCCTGCGCCCCCTGTTCGCCTTTGGCGCCGTTCCATATAATAATAGGCGCGCCGGTGTCAAAGGTAATGTTATAGCCGCCGGGAGCGGGGGTAGTAAACTCCGACACGCCGGTAATGTAGCGGTAATTCTGCAGGGCGGTCATCAGTTCCTGCAACGCCGCAATATTACTGTTCACCGTGCCGGCCCATTCTTCGAGGGCGGCCAGGCGGTTGGCTTGCGCCTGCTGTTCGAGCGCGAGATCGTAAAGCTCGTTCCAAACTTCGCTGTCGTCGTAACGTGTACAGCCGCCCAGCGCAAACAGGACGACCGTCAAGGTAATTGTTAAAATCTTTTTCATGGTTGTTATTATTTTT
The DNA here is from genome assembly GCA_031287815.1 of Prevotellaceae bacterium. GTDB lineage: Bacteria > Bacteroidota > Bacteroidia > Bacteroidales > UBA932 > JAIRKX01. Next base: position 5,818 of record JAITSM010000177.1, on the reverse strand, counting down.
AGTTTAGGATTTAAAGTTTAAGGTTGCGGCGCCGGCCAATTCAGGACGCCGTCCCCAAGTGGGGTTCTGTCGCCGGAGTTTCCGGGACGCCGTCCCCAAGTGGGGTTCTGTCGCCGGAGTTTCCGGGACGCCGTCCCCAAGTGGGGTTTTGTTGCCGGAGATGCGGATATGTTTTTTGATTTTTAAGACAGGAGGAACACTCCTCTGTGCTGTGCTGCTCCGCAGTGTAAAGCATACGACAAATTCCGTTGCGGCACAAGGGGTTTGGGGATATTTTATCAGGAAGTTATTCACGGGTCAGTTGAAAGTTGTAAGTTGTAAAGTGTTGTTTGAGGGGGCAAAGGTAGAGAAAATTTCTTATGCGCCAAACTTTTTTTTGAGTTATGAGTTATGAGTTATGAGTTATGAATTGGCTGGCGCCAGCACTCTTAACTTTTAGTTTTTAACTTTTAACTTTTCCGGCGCCAGCTACTGCCTACTGAAAACTGCAAACTGGCTACTGACTCCTGACTCCGGCGTTAGCTAATTCTCCATTCTCCATTCTCCATTCTCCATTAATTTACTATCTTTGCGAAAAAAAATAAATATGACTTATAAAGTAGCAGCTATTGATTTGGCCGATTTTGGCCGTAAAGAGATTGAAATTGCCGAAAAGGAAATGCCGGGATTGATGGCTATCCGGAAAAAGTATGCGGCGCAAGAACCGTTGAAAGGAGCGCGGATTACCGGCTCGTTGCACATGACCATCCAAACGGCCGTGTTGATAGAAACCCTGAAAGCGTTGGGCGCAACGGTGCGCTGGGCGTCGTGCAATATTTTTTCGACGCAGGATCATGCGGCGGCAGCCATTGCCGCGTCGGGCGTGCCGGTGTTTGCATGGAAAGGGGAAACGCTGGAAGAGTACTGGTGGTGCACCGAACAGGCGTTGACCTTCGACGGCGGCAAAGGCCCGACGCTTATTGTGGACGACGGCGGCGACGCCACGTTGCTGGTGCATTGGGGCGTGCAGGCCGAGAAAAATCCGGCGCTGCTGGAGCGCAAGCCCGCCAATAAGGAAGAAGGGATTATTTTAAATACTCTCAAAAAATCATTGGGAAAGTGGACGCGTATCGCTTCCGAAATTCGCGGGGTGAGCGAAGAAACTACTACCGGCGTGCACCGCCTGTACCAAATGAAAGAACGCGGCGAACTGCTTTTCCCGGCAATCAATGTGAACGATTCGGTCACTAAATCGAAATTCGACAATCTCTACGGCTGCCGCGAATCATTGGCCGACGGCATCAAACGCGCCACCGACGTGATGATTGCCGGCAAGGTGGCGGTTGTTTGCGGCTACGGCGACGTGGGCAAAGGCTGCGCCCGCAGTATGCGCGCTTATGGCGCACGCGTCATCGTGACCGAAATAGACCCGATTTGCGCCCTTCAGGCCGCTATGGAAGGCTTTGAAGTGAAAACGCTGGAAGATACCCTGCCCGAAGGGAATATTTATGTGACCACTACCGGTAACCGCGACATCATTACGATTGGGCACATGGCGGCAATGAAAGACCAGGCGATTGTGTGCAACATCGGGCATTTCGACGACGAAATACAGGTCGCCGCGCTCGAAGCCTATCAAGGGATTCAAAAGGTAAACATCAAACCGCAGGTCGATAAATTCGTGTTCCCCGACGGGCATGCTATTTTCCTTTTGGCGGAAGGGCGGCTGGTTAATCTGGGCTGCGCTACGGGGCATCCTTCGTTTGTGATGAGCAATTCGTTCAGCAACCAGACGCTGGCGCAAATCGACCTGTGGCAAAATAGCTACGATGTAGGCGTGTACCGCCTGCCGAAAAAACTGGATGAAGAAGTAGCGCGTTTGCATCTGGAACAGCTGGGCGTGAAACTTACGCGCCTCACCGCCGTGCAGGCCGGCTATATCGGCGTCCCGGTGGACGGCCCCTACAAGCCGGAGCATTACAGGTATTAGTTTTCAGTAGGCAGTTGAGAATTGAAAATGGGCTGGCGCCGGAACAAAGAAAACGCTGACAGATGAACTGCTGTCAGCGTTTTCTTTGGTGTCTATTGTCTATTGTCTACTGCCTGCGCTTATATAATTTTTTCCAGTTTGGCAAGGTTGACGGCGATTTCTTCATCGGAGAGGGTATAATTTTGCAATTCGCCCGACAGGTATTGTTCGTAGGCCATCATATCAATCAGTCCGTGCCCCGAGAGGTTGAAGAGGATGGTTTTTGGGGTTCCTTCTTCCTTTGCTTTCAATGCTTCGTTGACGGTGGCCGCGATGGCGTGCGCCGATTCCGGCGCGGGGACAATGCCTTCGGTTTGCGCAAACAGCACGCCGGCGGTGAACGAATCCAGCTGGCGGATATCCACCGCTTCTACCAGCGAGTCTTTGAGGAGCTGGCTGACAATGGCGCCGGCGCCGTGGTAGCGCAATCCGCCGGCGTGGATGTTGGCCGGCGAAAAAGTATGCCCCAGCGTGAACATGGGCAATAAAGGCGTATAGCCCGCTTCGTCGCCGAAATCGTACTGGAATACGCCGCGCGTCTGTTTCGGGCACGAGGCGGGCTCGGCGGTGATGAAGCGTGTTTTCTTTCCTTCCGTGAGCGTGTGGCGCAGGAACGGAAACGACAGCCCGCCGAAGTTCGACCCGCCGCCGAAACAACCGATAATAATGTCGGGATATTCTCCCGCCATCGCCATTTGCTTTTCGGCCTCCAGCCCGATGATGGTCTGGTGGAGCGTTACGTGATTCAGCACGCTGCCCAGCGTATATTTGCAATTGGGCGTTTGCATGGCCACCTCGATTGCTTCCGAAATGGCGGTTCCAAGACTTCCCTGGTAGCCGGGATTTTCCGACAGGGTCTTTTTCCCTGCGTTGGTGGTGTTGCTGGGCGAGGGGATGACTTTTGCGCCCCACGTTTGCATCAGTGAACGGCGGTAAGGCTTTTGCCCGTAGCTGATCTTCACCATATACACCGTCAAGTCCAGCCCGAAGGCTTTGGCGGCGTATGACAATGCGGTTCCCCATTGCCCGGCGCCGGTTTCGGTGGTGATGTGCGTCAAGCCCTCCTGCTTGCAGTAGTAGGCCTGCGCCAAAGCCGAATTTAATTTGTGCGACCCTACCGGGCTCACGCTTTCATTCTTGAAATAAATGTGCGCCGGCGTATCCAGCGCTTTTTCCAGGCTATAGGCGCGCACCAGCGGCGTAGCGCGATAATGCTTGTACTGGTCGCGCACCTCGCCGGGAATATCCACCCAGCGGTCGGTTTGGTTCACTTCCTGTTCGGCCACCGCTTTCGCAAAAATAGGATATAAATCTTCGGCTTTCAACGCCTGTTTCGTACCCGGATGCAGGATAGGCATCGGTTTGTTCTTCATGTCCGGCACAATGTTATACCATTTGTCCGGAATTTCTTTCTCGCTCAAGAGAAATCGTTTGGTTTTTTCCATAATCTTGTTATTTATTGTTATGTTCTTCCCTGTAAAAAAAAGAAAACAGCCTGTTGTCTCGCAAACAACAGGCCGTCTTCTTCACACCATTTTTAAAAAACACACCGGCGGAACAACTGCGCGTTGCTTACAACAGCTAATTGCGCCACCACCAAAACCAAGTATTTTTTAAAAACTTCATTATGTCAACAAAACTTAGACTGGTTCCCGGCGCAAAGGTAGAAAGATTTTTTGAAATGCAAAAATTTTTTTTAGCCGGGAGTGGCCGGACATCTCCGGCGCTAACTGACTTATAACTTACGACTCATGACTTACGACTATCATAATAAAATCTTTTTTTGTGTTCTAAAAAAAAGTAGTACCTTTGCACTCCCATAAAAAATATGGATAACAAAATTTTTATTAACTAAATCAATTGCAATTCATGGCAGATTATTTAAACTCCAACAAAAAGCAAGAGATTTTCGGACAGTACGGGAAGTCTAATACCGATACCGGTTCTCCCGAGAGCCAGATAGCGTTATTTTCCTACCGTATCAATCACCTTACCGACCACCTGAAGGGCAACAAAAAGGACTACAATACTCAGCGCGCCCTCCTCAAATTAGTCGGTAAACGCCGCCGCCTGCTGGATTACCTCAAGGCGAACGACATCGAGCGATACAGGGAAATAATTAAGGCTTTAAACCTTCGAAAATAAATGCAACAAAAAGGCAATTCGGAGAAATTGCCTTTTTGTTTTTACCGGCGCTCCAAAAAACTCTCCGGGGAGCGCATGTAGATGATGAATATGAATCAAAAACTGCTCAGTGGAAGCAGCGGAGGGTAGCAGAAAAATTATGAATATTGTGAAAAAGACCATCGAAATGAGCGATGGCAGAACGATTGAAATCGAAACCGGAAAATTGGCGAAACAAGCCGAGGGTTCCGTCGTAGTGAAAATGGGCAACACCATGTTGCTGGCAGCGGTAACCTGCGCAAAAGAGGCAAAAGAAGACGTGGACTTCATGCCCTTGCAGGTAGAGTACAAAGAAAAGTATGCGGCGGCAGGCCGTTACCCGGGCGGGTTTATGAAGCGCGAAGGACGCGCCAGCGACTACGAAGTTTTAGTAGCGCGCCTTATCGACCGGGCGCTGCGCCCCCTGTTTCCGGAGGATTTCCATGCGGAAGTATATGTGGTGGTCAATCTCATTTCGGCGGATAAGGACATTATGCCTGACGCCCTCGCGGGGCTGGCCGCTTCGGCAGCCCTTTCGGTGAGCGACATTCCGTTTGGCGGCCCTATTTCCGAAGTGCGTGTGGCGCGCATTAACGGCGAGATGAAAATCAACCCGAACTATTCTGAGGTGGAAAACGCCGACATCGACATCATCGTTGCCGCCACTTACGACAACATTATGATGGTGGAAGGCGCAATGAAAGAAGTGAGCGAACGCGACATGCTCGAAGCCATTAAATTTGCACATGCGGAAATCAGGAAACACTGTGCCGTGCAACTGGAACTGAGCAAGGAAACAGGTAAAGAACAAAAGCGGGCATACTGCCACGAAACTAACGACGAAGAACTGCGCGCCGCCGTGCGGGATTTCTGTTACGACAAATGCTACGCCATTGCCAAATCGAATACAGCGAAACACGAACGCAGCGACGCTTTCGACGCATTGAAGGAACAATTTATCGAAACCATTCCCGAAGAAGAACGCGAAGAAAAGAAACTGATGATAGACCGCTACTACCACGCGGTAGAAAAAGAGGCGATGCGCAACATGATTTTGGACGAAGGCCTTCGCCTGGACGGCCGCGCGACTACGCAAATCCGCCCGATATGGTGCGAAGTGGATTACCTGCCGGCAGCGCACGGCTCGGCTATCTTTACCCGAGGCGAAACGCAATCGTTGACGACCGTCACGCTGGGCACCAAGCTCGACCAAAAGGAAGTGGACGATGTGCTGGTGCAGGATACGCAACAATTTGTGTTGCATTATAACTTCCCGCCTTACTCCACCGGCGAAGCCAGAGCTATGCGCGGAACCAGCCGTCGCGAAGTAGGACACGGGAACCTGGCATGGCGGGCGTTGAAACCGATGGTGCCCATAGATGAAGAAAACCCCTACGCCGTGCGCGTGGTATCCGATATTCTGGAATCGAACGGCTCCTCGTCCATGGCGACGGTGTGCGCCGGTACGCTGGCTTTAATGGACGCCGGCATCCAGCTTAAGAAGCCGGTGTCGGGCATTGCCATGTGATTGATTACCGACAGCCAAACGAAGAAATACGCCGTATTGTCCGATATACTCGGCGATGAAGACCATCTCGGCGATATGGACTTCAAAGTAACCGGCACAAAAGACGGCATCACCGCCAC
>JAITSM010000165.1 GCA_031287815.1 Prevotellaceae bacterium | reverse complement strand
TGCAACCGCCGCCGAGGGCTCGGCGGGACTTTCAACTCGTGTTGGAAGTGAAAAAACAGACATTTGGGCTGTTTTCATTGTCCGCCCGAATATACGACCACGCCGGAGGATGCCGCCGGTTCGTCTTGGCCTGTGTTGTACACAGGACTATTTTCCACGTTCGACGTGGTTGTTTTTTGCGTCGCGCAACCTGTTGCTATCAGCAACAGGAAAAGGAAAAGAAGAATTTTTTTCATAAAAGTAAATTTTAAAATTGTTGTTATTTTTTGCAGCCTTTGGGGTTGTTTTCAAACACAAACTTTATCATATAAAACAACCCCCCTGCTGCGAATTTTTATTCACTGCCAATCATTGCAGAAAGTTTTACCAAACTTTTTCTACAATTTGTTTCTTTAACTTTTATGGTGATTTCTTTCCTTGTTCCACTAAAAAACCAAAAGTGGAAATGGATGTTATACTTTTACCAATTCGAGGTTCTAGGAAACCCGCATAGCAAATAAGTATAACGACCCACATCCACTCTTGGTGCAGCCGCTTTTACTTATCATTCACGCTATGCAGAAATTTCCTAGATTTCGAATTGGGTTGAATAAAAGTTAAAGCGATATATTTTTTTTATATCATATTCAAAATGTCAAAGAGCAAGTAATACCGCTGCAAATATAAAACAATATTTTTAAATTGCAACTATTTTTGATTTTTTTTAGCCTCGGAATATTTAAAGATTATTCATCAGCTGTTTTGGTGTTCCTTACGCAGCAAGTCCAGCACGGTTTTTACCGGATTGAATGTAGCCAGCGGGACTTCTACAAATACGGTATTCCAGTTGCTCATGGCGCCGTTCCAGAGACCCGGCAGTTCTTGCGCTTTAAGCGTCCTGCCGTCTTTGCTTTTCGTGGAAATGAAGCCGGTGGCGGCGTCGCGGAAACGAAGCAAATCAAACTTGCCGCCCTTATAGTCGCGGAACGAACAAACCAAATCCACCGGGTTGAAGTGGGTCGCCGCATTAACCTGTTTTTTCCCCTCCTGGTTATCCAAATCCAACTGCACGCTTTCGGCTATTTGCAACGACAGCGAACCGTCGGCATCCCTTGCAATGAAAGGCCCGCCGCCCGGCTCTCCTTCGTTTTTTACCATGCCGCACACGCGCAAGGGGCGGTTGAGCTTGGCATACAACAAAGGCGCATATTCTTTTTCCGGCACATCGGGCAGGGTGATGCAAAAAGCGTTTTCCAAAAACAGGGCTATTTCTTTTAATTGAAGGGCGTCCGGATGGTTTTCTATTTGCGCAATGTAATGGTATACCTGTTCGCGCAGTTGCAGCAACAGGCCAGCCAACACTTTTTTCCAGTGAACGGTTTCCGCTTTCAAGGCGTCGGTAACCACGTTGTCGATATTTTTCACAAAAACCATGTCTTCCGTCAGCGCGTTGAGGTTTTCGAGCAGCGCGCCATGCCCGCCCGGACGGAACAGCAGGCTGTTGTCGGCATTCCTGAAGGGCTGGTTGTGCGCGTCGGCCGCAAGGGTGTCGGTGGATTTTTTTTGTTCCGAAAAAGTTATTTCAAATGTTACGCCCCACTGTTCTTCATATTGCCGCTGTACTTTTTCCAGTAAGCCGGTAAATTTGCTACGGTGTTCGGGGGAAACAGTAAAATGCAAATGCGCTGCATTGTCGGTATTTTTTGCATACAAAGCCGCCTCCACCAGGTGTTCTTCCAAGGCGGTGCGCGCGCCGGCGGCGTACTTGTGAAAAAGCAGCAATCCTTTCGGGAGGTTGCTGTAGTTCATCCCGGCCTCGCCCAGCAATGCGTTCAAGATAGCTAAACGGTCGTTTGGTTTAAACGATGCGGTCTTTTTCAAGTCGTCATAAAAGGCGAATTTATCCAGCGAAGCGAAAAACGCCGCACTGTCGTTGCCGGTAGCGGCGTCGGGATTTTTCGCCAATGCCGTTTTTGTTTCGAGCAGCGATTTAAACATCCGCGTGGCGGCGCCCGAAGCGGGCACGAACTTTATGCGGCTGCCGCTCCACTGGTCGAAAAGCCGCACCAACCCGGCTTGCGTATCCGCATCCAATTGCCTGATTCCTTTGCCCGGCACGGCAGGCGCAACAACAGGAAGGTAAGGGAAGCCGGTGCGGAAATTTTGCAGCTGCCGTTCGGCCTGTTCTGCGCTGATGCCCGCTTGGGACAACTGTTCTAAGTCGTAAAGGTTAAACATGGTTTCAATACGTTAATGTGATTAGTACTACCGGTATCAGGGACTATTCTTTATTCTTAGTTCCGGCGTATTGCGCAAAGGGTAACTGTTGCGTATTTGCTCGAAGTTGTGCGGTTGGGCACGCAGTAATTTATCATCTTCAAAAATGGCATACGTTTCCGTAAAGCGCTCCAGCAAACGGTTTCCGTCGCATGGAATATCAATAAACGTTTTCTCCGCTTCGGAAGCGGCCGAGAAATTTTTCAGGGTGCCGATATTGAAAAACGCCGCCAGCGCCTGCACCACCATCGTTGTGGCGTTGCATTTCCCCTGTATGGAATAGCCTGCAATATGCGGCGTAGCAATATCGGTGGCCGCCAGCGTGGCAAGGCTGATGTGCGGCTCGTTTTGCCACACGTCGAGCACAACCGCGCCTAATTTTTTGCGGTGGCGGTGCAACGCTTCTTCATCCGTTACTTCTCCGCGCGAGGTGTTGATGAACGTTGCGCCGTGTTGGAGTTGTTCAAAAAAAGCGTGGCTTGCCAGATTTCTTGTATCGCCGGCCAGCGGCACGTGGAGCGTAACGCTGTCGGCGCGCGACAGCAGTTCTTCCAGCGCCACGAATCCCGCCGCGCCTTCGCGCGCCGCGCGGGGCGGGTCATTCAAAAGCACGGACATCCCCAGGCTGGCGGCCGCTGCGCCCACCAACCGGCCGATATTCCCTGCGCCGATAATTCCCAATGTGCTTCCCTGTATTTTTTTCCCTGTCCGCAACGCCGTTTCCAGCAGGGCGGCCATCACGTATTGCACGACGGCCGACGCATTGCAGCCGGCCGCCGAAAAAACGGTAATGCCGTTTTGCCGGCAGTAACCCGCGTCAATATGGTCGGCGCCGACGGTAGCGGTGGCAATGAACCGAACGGGGGAATGCGCCAGCAATGCCGCATCGCACCGCGTGCGGGTGCGGATAAAGAGCGCATCCGCATCTTTGAGCAGGGCGGGGCGAATGGCGCCGGCAGGGGCGTAAACAACCTCCGCATACGGCTCCAAAACGCCTTTCAGTAACGGAATATTTTCGTCGGCTACAATTTTCATCACTGCAAAATTAACTCGTCAATTACTTTCGCGCCCGCTTGCTGGTTGAGTTTTTCTACAATCTCGTTGCGCATCATAAACAATTGCTGGCGCACGATAGAAGAATCCAGCTGCACAAAAAGTTTCCGGCGAATAATATATTTTTTTCGTGTAACCCGCGTCACCGTGAGCCCGAACAGCTCGTCCCACAACAAAAGCACGCGCGCTTCCAACAATTTTTCCTCCAGTCCTTCGTCCCGGACATATTGCTGTAAAACGTCTTTCAGTAGCACTATTTTATTCTGTCGTTTCATTGTCCGGTCAGCGGGCGATGGTAAAAACGCCCTGTTTGGTGGTGAATATCGTGTAGTCTTGGGTGAGTTCCTTCACCATTTTGTCGAGGCGGATTTTGTTGCTGTCGGTTAAAAATATTTGCCCGAATGCTTCGTGCGCCACCATCGCAATCAATTGCTGTACGCGGCGCTCATCGAGTTTGTCAAAAATGTCGTCCAGCAACAGCAGCGGGTGTTGCTTGTTGTGTCGCTTTAAAAATTCATACTGCGCCAGCTTCAATGCAATCAGGAAGGTTTTTTGTTGCCCTTGCGAACCCACGCGGCGCAAGGCATACCCGCCGAGATGCATGGCAATATCGTCGCGATGAATACCGACGGTGGTATGTTGCATACAGCGGTCGCGGTGGGCGTATTGCAACAGCAAACCGTTCAGCCCGCCTTCTTCCAAATCCGAACGGTAGTCCAAAGTAACCTGCTCCTTATTTTCAGAAATGGTTTTATAAATATCGGAGAAAAACGGTTGCAGGCCGGCGACCAGCTCCCGGCGGCGTTCATAAATCAATTGCGCATGGTGCGACAGCTGCCCGTTGAGGGTCAGCAACAGCTCGGAATCCGCGCCGGAAAGCGTTTTCAGCAGCTTATTGCGTTGCGCAAGGAAATGATTGTAATGCGTAAGCGCATGCAGGTACTCGCGGTCGATTTGCACCAGCAGGGTATTCATGTATTTCCGCCGTTCTTCGCCCGACTCATTTATCAGCCCGCTATCAATAGGCGCGATGATTACCAGCGGCAGCAAGCCGAGATGGTCGGACAGGCGGTCGTAGGTTTTATGGTTTCGTTTGAGCACTTTTCCTTCGGCGCGCTGCACGCCGCAGGAAATAATATCTTCCGCCTCTTCGCGCTGATAGCGCCCCTGCAAAAGGAAAAAGGCTTCGTTGTGGCGGATGTGGGAATAGTCGCTGCCGCCAAAGCAACTCTTTGCCATCGACAGGTAATATACGGCATCCAGTAGGTTGGTTTTTCCTTCGCCATTCTCGCCGACAATGCAATTGATATTCGGCGAAAAATCCAGTTCCGCCGATTCGATATTCTTGAAATTTGTTATGGATAAATGACGCAAAAACATAATGGACAAAGATACAAAAATTAGTTGTGAGTTTTTAGTCGTGAGTCATGAGTCGGCGGACGCCTTTTTAATGGAAAATGGAAAATGCCTCTTGAGGCGCAAGCCCATTCTCCATTTTCAATTCTCCATTAAAAAAAACGCCGGCATGTTTCCATACCGGCGTCTTTCATTACTTCGCCTCTCTGCCTCCCCCTCCTTCGGAAGGGGCTGGGGGGAGGTTTCCCCTTCGGGGAGGGCTGGGGAGGGGTGTTACGGTA
>JAITSM010000100.1 GCA_031287815.1 Prevotellaceae bacterium | reverse complement strand
GATGAAAAATAAAAAGGGATTAAAATTTGAGCAGTTTGTGCCGCCGTAAATAAAATATGGCACGCCATAATTGAAATATGGCACGCCATAATTGAAATATGGCACGCCATAATTGAAATATGGCACGCCATAATTGAAATATGGCACGCCATAATCGAAATATGGCACGCCATAATCACAAGGGGGGAACCCCACAATAAATAGGAAGCCAAAGTATTAACTAAAAAAAAGGAGAACAATATGAGAGAATCTCATGATTGGTTACCACAAAACCACACCGGCTTGTATCAGCAGGTGGTTCTGACCTGGAACTATATATTAGCTCCGGGTAACCGTGCGCGGATGGGCCTGGCTCCGGATTCGACGCAGGGCGCGTGGTTTGACACGGTGTTTACACCGGCGTTCAACAACTACGGCGCTGCCTACGTAGCCTGGATAAACCCTGCCGACCGCACGCCGGGAATCATCACGAAGCTGGAAGAGTCCGAAGCCGTCCTGAAGGCGGAGTACCGTAAACTGTATACCGGAACGTTGAAAGACAGCCCGGTGGTTACGAACTTCGACTTGCAGGAAATGGGTTTGCCGAAGCGGCACACCGGCGGTAACACGCCGGCTCCGGTGCCCGGCACGCGCCCGGCCGCCTCTGTGAACACGTCGCAATTTCGCAGGATATCAATAGAATTCTACGAAGACGACGGCACGCACAAGAAGGCGAAACCCCCCGGGGTGCACGGCGCAGAAGTTCGCTGGGCGGTATTCGACAACCTCCGGGAAGTACATATCAACGACCTGACCAATTCGTCGTTTGACACGCACACCCCGCTGACCCTCGAATTCGCCGACGAAGACCGCGGCAAAATCCTCTACTTCGCCCTCCGCTGGGAGAACACGCGCGGCGAGAAAGGACCGTTCGGAGCGATAATGAATGCGATTATCCCGTAGACCCAGTAGCAGTAGGCAGTGGCTAACGCCGCTTTAACCTCACCCCCTGCCCCCTCTCCTAAAGGCGAGGGGGGAAACCTCCCCCCAGCCCCCTCCTTCGGAGGGGGCTGGGGGGAGGTAACTAATGAAAAACGCCGGTATGGAAACATGCCGGCGGTTTTTTTTGTGTATGAAGTAGGAGGTATGAAGTAGGAAGTGGCTGTCGCCTGAACGCTTCACCCATCACCCATCACTGTCCCGTAGGGACAATATGTTGGTAGTTCTTATAAAAACCCTTTCAACTGTTCCAGCCGTTCAATTTCGAATGTCGGCTTGCCGTCGCAGTGCATGCGGCGGGGGTTATAATAAACCTGTCCGATACCGTACTTTTTGGCGCCCGCTATATCATTTTCCCAATTGTCGCCAATCATCAGGGCGGTTTTTTTAGTGTTATGGAAAGCCGTTACCGCTGCATGGAAAATGCCGGCGTGCGGTTTTTGATAGCCCACTTCTTCGGAAATAAAAACCCGTTGAAAGTATTTATCCAAGCCACAGGCAGCGATTTTGACATGCTGCACTTCGGAAAAGCCATTGGTGATAATAGCCATCGTATATTTCGGCAAGAGGTAATCCAACGTGGCGATGGTGTCGGGAAAAAGCGCGGTTTTTTTGGGGCACAGGGCGATGTAATTTTCCCCGCAGTGCCTCGCCAGTTCGTAATCATGAACGCCGAACTCCTGCAATGCAAGGTGAAAACGGAGCGTACGCAGGTCTTCTTTTTTCAGGTTTCCCGCTTCGTATTCCGTCCATAAACGATTATTGTGCTTTTCGTAGCGACAGTAAAATTCATCGAACGCAACAATTTTTTGCATCAAATTTTGTTCCGTCAAAATATCGCGAATGGCTTCGCGGGCGTTGGTTTCAAAATCCCATAACGTATTATCGAGATCGAAGAGCAGTAACTTGTATTTTTGTTTTTCCTCAAACACGGCTTTAGAGTTAAAAGTTGCTGGCGCCAGCTAATTTTCAATTTTCAATTTCCCGCAGTACATTTCAATCATTTTCTCGAGGGCGTGGTGGCAGACGGGGCAAAAACTTTTGGTGGCATTGCTTTTCATGCGGCAGTCCAACGCCGGGCGGTAAACGCCTTTGCCGGTATAGCCGCCGCCTTCAAACACCCCTACCGTATAGGCATAACCGGCGGTATCGGGCGTCGGAATGGGCGTGTCTTTGTCCAGCAGCCCGCGCCACTTTTTGTCGAAATCAACCAATGTTGTTAAATTCGGCTCCCAGGGCTCGATTTCCAAGTCGTAAAAGTCCAGGTAAGCGACTTCGGAAGTATAGTATTCATCACCCAGCCCGGCGAAGGCGTGCCCGAATTCATGCGGAAAAACATCTTTTGCCAGCGGGTGGTCGGACATGCTTAATCCATAGAAATTATAAACCCCGCCGCCGCCGTATTTCGCCGTATTCACCAGCACGTAGAGAATATCGTAGGGCGTATTCCATGCCAGTTCGCACAGCCGCGTATGGTTGGGCGCAGTCAGGTAGCGGTCGATTCTGAAGGTATAGAAACTGGCGTCGGCTGCGGTGTTTTTCCATATTCCCTCGTGGGGAATGTCAGGGCCGGATTCTTCCGAAACGGCCTCCACCGCCCAGATATTAAAATCGCTTCGGTGCGTGGCGAAAGGCTCCACAGCAAACAGGTAGTCCATGAAACGGGCTGCATCGGCGCGGAATTTTTCCATTTCGCCGGCGGTGTAGCCTTCGGCAAGGAACGCCACATCTACTTTCTGCGACGGATGCCCATGATGCAACAACGTATTCACCGCAAAGTTTGCCGGCGCATCCTGCTTGATTTGCCTGTCGGACGGATGAATGCCGGTAGTAAACAACCGGCGCCATTCATTCGTTTTCTTCACCCGTTCGTATATTTCCAACCGCACTTCCTGCTTCGGCATGGGCAATACCAGCGAGAAAGGATGCGCCCGCGAAAGGTTTTGCGCTTCTTCGGTCGTGCGCCATTCATAAAACAGGGAACTGAAACCGCGCGAAAAGAGCAGTTGGTTTTCCGTCGAAAAAACTTTGTAGCAATATTCGCCGTAATCGAACGGCTCAATCAAGTTCGTTTGCGAGCCGCCCCACTGCGGTTCTTTATGGAGCCCGGCGAAATAGACGGATTGCTGTTCGGCATTGCCGGCAAAAATTAAATCTACACGCAAACGTGTCGTGTCGAAATGCGTGTGAAACGTTTGCGCAAAAACGCCCTGCCCAAGCAATAACCAAAGGGCGGCAAAAATTGAAAGTTGAAAGTTGAAAGTCATAAGTCGTGAGTTGTTAGTCATACATCATTCTCCATTCTCCATTCTCCATTCATTTCGGCGCTATCCGGTAAAGCAGTATTGCGACGATAGCGTATAAAATATTCGGCACCCACAAGGCTATGGCGGGCGGCAGGAAGCCGGAATGTACAAACATTTCGCTGAAGCGAAGGAAAAGAATATAGGAAAAACTCAACGCCAACCCGATGCCGATTTTTATCCCGATGCCTCCGCGAACCTTGCGCGACGACAGCGATACGCCAATTAAAGTAAGGATAAAAGCGGAAAACGGTACGGCGATGCGGGTATTTTTTTGTATCAACGCATATTTTACGCTCTTGTCGCCGCGATGTTTCAGCAATGCGATGTATTCATTCAGCTCCGTATAGTCCATTGATTCGGTAAAATTTTGGCGGCGTTTTAAATCCGCTGCATCCAGCTTCACGCTTATTTCCATTTCCTCGCCCTGTTCCAACGTTTCTTCTTCGTCCTGTAGCGTGCGTTTTACATATTTTGACAGTTTCCATATTTTCCTTTCGTCGTCCCATTTGGCGCTGCCGGCAGCGATTTTCGAAAGCAATTTATTGTCCGAAAATTTTTCGATGGAAAATTGCTGGGCAATGTTATTCCACGCGGTAAAAGATTCCATATAAACAAAGGTGCCGGTATCTACCTGGAAATGCATATTCCGGTTGGCATTATAAAAGGGCGGAACGACATATTGTTCCTCAAACGCCAGTCGCTTGGCATTCGCCGGCGGAATAACAAACAAATTCAACGCCAAACTCAGCGAGCAGATGAACGCCGCAGAAATAAAATAAGGATACATCAACCGCCGGAAACTCATGCCGCCGGAGAGGATAGCGATAATTTCGCTGTGCGCCGCCATCTGCGAAGTAAACAGAATAACGGTGATAAACACAAACAGCGAACTGAACATATTGACGATATACGGAATGAAATTAAGATAATAATCGAATACAATCGCCCGCAGCGGCGCGTCTTTTTCTACAAAATTCTGTATTTTCTCGCTGATGTCGAAAATGATTATTACCACAGCAATCAGCGCCAGCGAAAACAAGTACGTACCGATGAACTTCCGGATAATATAACGGTCAATAATGAGTGGTCGAAACATTTTATATACTTTTTGCCGGACAAAGATACAAATTATTTAAGTAGGAAAGATGAGGTAGAAAGTTCACTTTCTCTCCAAAATGGAATATGGAAACCTCCTCTTTAAATCCGTATTTTTTTTGTACCTTTGGACGTTTTTTTAGATGATGTGCATGAAAAAAATTTTCTTTCTTTCCCTTTTCTCTCTTTTTTTAGCTGCCTGCCTGCCGTTATTTGCTCAAGCGCCTTCCGTTTCATGGAAGGTCAGCCCGCGCGCCGCTGCCGATGGGACTATTGAGCTGACTTTTACCGCCGACATTGCACCGCCCTGGTATATCTACGGCGTACGCAAAATGAACGGCCCCCTGCCGACCGTTATCAGTATAGAAAATACGGATGCTTTTGAGTTGGCGGGCGCGCTCGCCGAAGCGTCGCCGGCAAACGAAAAATTCGACGAACTGTTTGAAACCACCGTTTATTATTTTAAGGAACAGGCCACCTTCGTACAAAAAATACGCCGCCTGACCGACGCGGCTTTCACCGTGTCCGGCGCGCTGGAATACCAGAGCTGTTCCGACCGGGAATGTATCCCGAATGAGTATCCGTTTTCCATAGAAATTCCCCCAGTTGGGGCGGTAGCGGCTTCCGCTGCGGAAGAACAAAGCCTGTGGCTGTTTCTGCTGCTGGCATTGGCGGCGGGTATCGGCGCCGTGTTCACGCCCTGCGTGTTCCCGATGATTCCGATGACGGTAAGTTTCTTTATGAGCGGCTCCTCGAGCCGTTCCGGCGGCGTGGTGAAAGCCGTGATTTTCGCGCTTTCCGTAACGCTGGTTTATACGCTCATCGGCGTGATTGTCGCGGTATTCAAGACGCCGGCATTCGCCAATGTCCTTAGTACGCACTGGATCCCCAACCTGTTGTTCGCCGCTTTGTTTATCGTTTTTGCGATGTCGTTCTTCGGGCTGTTTGAGATTACGCTGCCCTCCGGCCTTGCCAACCGCGCCGACCGGCAAGCCGACAAAGGCGGCTACATTGCCTCGTTTTTCATGGCGATAGCGTTGGCGATTGTTTCGTTTTCCTGCACGGGGCCGTTTGTCGGCGGTCTGCTGATTGCCGCTGCGCAGGGAGCATCGGCGGTGAAGCCGGTTATCGGGATGTGCCTTTTCGGGCTGGCCATGTCGCTGCCGTTTGTGCTGCTGGCACTGTTTCCCGCCTGGTTGAAGAAACTCCCGAAGTCGGGCGGTTGGCTCAATTCCGTGAAAGTGGCCTTTGCCTTTATTCTATTAGCGTTTTGCGTAAAATTCCTCACGCAGGCGGAACTGTCGCTGAACTGCGCTATCCTCACCCGCGAAGTGGCCATAGCGTTTTGGATTACGCTGTCTGTACTGTTGGGGTTGTATATTTTAGGAAAAATAAAATTGGTTCATGACAGCGACGTGCCGCATGTGGGCACAGGCCGCCTGTTTATTGCGATAGCGGCGTTTACCTTTGCCGGCTATCTTTTGCCGGGCTTGTTTGGTGCGGATTTGGACGCCGTGTCGGCATTCCTTCCGGCAAAACAGCCGTCCGGACTGTCTTTTCAGCAGGCATTGCCGGCTACTTCCGCACAGAAGGAAACGCCTTGCGGCAATACGCCGAAATATGCCGGAACCCGAATGCACACGCCCGACGGCATCAAGGGATACTTCGATTTGCAGGAAGCGCTGGATTGCGCCAAAACGCTGAACCGGCCGGTGCTGATTGACTTCACCGGGCACGGCTGCGCCAACTGTAAAAAAATGGAAACCTCCACGTTCAAAGACCCGCGTGTAATAGAATTAGCTAATGACCGATTTGTATGGGCCAGCCTGTATTATGACGAGCAAACCGAACTGCCCGCCGAAGAACAAACGACGGACTATAAAACCGTCGGTAAGAAAAACCGCGCCTATCAGATGGAAACGTTCAAAACCGTTGCCAGCCCTTATTTCGCTGTCATCACCGCCGACGGCGAAATCCTTGCGCAGGGCTTGGGGCTGGCATCCGCAGATGAATTTCTGGAATGGGCGAAGGGAGTGAAAATCGACAATTGAATAATTAACAATAAAATCAAAAAAATTATGTCAACAATCTTAAATGTACATGCTCGCGAAATTCTTGATTCGCGCGGGAATCCGACCGTAGAAGTGGATGTATTAACCGAAGACGGAATTATTGGGCGTGCTGCCGTTCCTTCCGGCGCCTCTACAGGCATCCACGAAGCCGTTGAGTTGCGCGACGGCGACAAAGGACGCTTTTTAGGCAAAGGCGTGCGCAATGCCGTGCAAAACGTAAACGTTACGCTCAACGAAGCGTTGGTAGGCCTGTCGATATTTGACCAGCGCGATATAGACAAGGCGATGATCGAACTCGACGGCACAGACAATAAAGGCAATTTCGGCGCCAATGCTATCCTCGGCGTATCGCTGGCGGTGGCGAAAGCGGCGGCACAGACGACCGGGCAGCCTTTGTACCGTTATGTCGGCGGCGTTAATGCCCGCACGTTGCCCGTGCCGATGATGAATATCCTCAACGGCGGATCGCATGCCGACAACGCCGTCGATTTCCAGGAATTCATGATTATGCCGGTAGGCGCGGAAACCTTTGCGGAAGCCCTGCGCATGGGCGCGGAAGTATTCCATAACCTGAAATCCGTACTGAAAAAACTGGGCTACTCCACCAATGTCGGCGACGAAGGCGGCTTTGCGCCCAATTTGAAATCAAATGAAGAAGGATTAAAAGTAATCCTCGAAGCCATTGAAAAAGCGGGTTACCGCCCGGGAGAAGATGTGTTCATTGCGCTCGACCCCGCTTCGTCGGAATATTACCTGCCCGAAGAAAAAGTATACCACCTCCACAAATCGACCGGCGAAAAACTGACGTCGGCGCAAATGGTGGACTTCTGGAAAACATGGGTGCAAAATTACCCGATTGTTTCCATCGAAGACGGCATGGCGGAAGACGACTGGGA
>JAITSM010000071.1 GCA_031287815.1 Prevotellaceae bacterium | reverse complement strand
GCCCGAATTAATGAGACATAATTATGCCGGTTGCTGGTCTCGTAGAATAACGAGAAAGGACCGTCTCGTATACCGGATAGATGATGACAAAGTAATTGTCCTTATATTAACGGCAAAAGGGCATTATGATGATAAATAACAATTTATTCCCTAATTGTTATAAACTCCGCTCCTACTATTTCGGTGTGTGGGTTTTTGCTTATTATTTCCTGCCGGCGCTCACGGACGCCGTACTTCCATAAGAAGCCTAAAAATCTTTTTGGAACAATATGCTCTACGTAGAGGAGACTGTCGCGGCTTTTTACTTTGCCGCTGAACAGGCTGCCGGTAATGCAGCCGTCGAAGGATAGCCATGTGTCCTCATATACGTAGCAACGCACCGTGTCGCGGATGATGCTGTCGCGGATAACGACCCGTTCTTCTGCGGGGGCAGATACTTCGTAGGTCGTTTCTGTTTGTACAGTCGTTACCTGTTCGAGGCGCTTTTTGTCAGCTTGTAACTGTTTTATCAGGTTGTAGTCGCTGGCGCGGTACTGCATGTATTCGTCGAGCGTCAGCTGGAGCTGCTTTGCGGAGGCGGCATTCAAGCTGTCGTTTACTTTGTAATGACGAATACTGTCGAGTAACACGTGGGTGTTGCTTTGGTAGATGTTGCGCTCGCTGGCGAGATGGTTTACGCGGGCCGTGAGCCCGGCAATGGTGGCAAGGAGCGAGAAAATAATGATGGCTATGATGAGGTACTTTTTCATTGTTTTAAAGAGATGAAGAGATGAAGGGGTGAAGGGGTGAAGGGGTGAAGGGGTGAAGAGATGAAGAGATGAAGGACAGTAAGGAGTATAAGGACAATAATAGTTCGTGGCTATTCAATGGTTATGGTTATTTGTTCGCCCTTGTCGTCTGCGGCTTTTAGGATTGGATATAATTTGTTAAATGTTTCCGTCGATTCGAGGACTGCGCCGACGGCTTTGTTTTTGCCTACTAATATGCAGCCTTCGGTGTCTTTCGGGTAGTTGCCGATGTGGATGAGGACGCCGTCGTAGCCGGGGACGTTGGCCAGTCGCGGGAGCTTGCCGCCGATGTGTTTGTAGGCGTCGCGGGTGGAATACTTGGGCGAAACTATGTGCATCAGTACGTAGTAGGTCCCGGCGGGAATGGCTGTGATGCCGGCTTGCTTCAGGCGTTTGATTTCTTCAACGGTCATGGTTTGTTTTAAACCCCGGTCGGTGTCTTCGAGGGTGTCGCAGAAGTAGGCGCCGTCGATGGATAATTTTCCAATGGTGTAGCCCGGCTTGCGGGCGATGCGTTGAAGGGATAGTTTCATGGTTTTGCTTTTTTCAGTTCGTTAATTTCGGAACGTAGTTTTTCAATTTCGGAGCTTTGTCGTTCGATTTTGGAGTTTTGCCTTTCAAGTTCTTTTCGCATGATTTGCATTTCCCCTTTGAGATTGATGTTCTCTTGCATATAACGCAAGTTTTTGTCTTGCTCATCAACATATTTTTTTGTGAGTTCGCCGTACTGTTCCGTGAGCGTGCGGATGCTTTCCAGTAGCGGTTTAATGGCTTTGTCGATTAATGCGATGTCGCTTTCTTTTCGCTCGCGCTTTGTTTTGAGGCGCTGCCACAGCCAAGCGGCAAAGCCGCCGGCAAAAAGGGTGATGAGTTCACCGATGTAGTTCGTTATATCCATAGGTTATTCTTCTGCTATTTCATTGGGGGTTTCGGATGATGGGCGGAGGGGCGTGTTGGTTTGCGATTCGTCTACGTCCATTTGCTCCACTTCGTTGATGTAGGCTTTGAAGGCGTTGATGCGTGCGGTTTGTTGCGCCTCTTCCATTTTGCGCCATGCGTCCGCTGTGATTTGCGGTTGGCCGGCAAAGGCGTCCAGCAAGCTGTAAGTCTTGGGATAGCTGGACAGGAGATGCCCGGCAACGGTTTTGGTAATGGTGAGCGAACAGGCAATGTCGGTGTTGGTTGTGATGTAGGCCATGAATTAAGAGATTAAGGAGGATAAGGAGATTAAGAGGTTAAGGGATTAAGAGATTAGGAGATTAAGAGATTAGGAGATTAAGAATTGCAGGAAGGCAAAAGGCTTGCGGCGGTGCAGGTAAGTAGCGTCGTGTTCGTTGGCGTAGGCTTCGCGCTCGAAGGAGATATTGCGGTAGGCATTGCCCTTTTTGCACAGGCGGACGAGCCACTCGATAATATACCACAGGTAAAAACCCACGACCAGGAGTTCCCACATCTGGCGGGCATGAATGCTCTCGTGACGGATGGTTTCTGCGCTGACCTTGCTTTGGTCGCGGGTGAAGAGAAAACCCAGCAGCATGATGGCGCTGTAACCCCTGGGAGGGAGCCATTTGTTTTGAATTATTTTCATCTTATCCTATGAATAAAATCACATAATCGAAAAATCCGCCGCCGCCGGTAGAAGGTATGGAAAAATAAACAACATGATCTACTCTATTGCTACCTGTTATTTTTACCGGATATGGGCACATGCCATAGTGATTAGAAGCCATTTCGTACAAGTCTACCAAATTATAACTTGTCCCATGCTCAAAAATACTGAAACTCTCCATCAAATCTTTTTTTTGCAGTCCTTTTATTAAAAGAAACGAGAGGCCTCCTATCCTGAGAATATCGACAGACGAAAAAGTGCAGCTTTTTCCATACTCGTCCTCGATAGCAGCAACGGGGACATTTGTTAAAGTGGCGCCTCCGGCGCTTGTGCCCAGGGTGTCGATTAAGTCAGTGAGGAATGACCGGTGGTTGGCGGCTTGAATGAGGCCTTGCCCGTTGGTGGGGAATGTCGTTGCGACATTCGCTTTTAATTGTTCTATGCTAAGTGTTGCCATATTGTTAAAGTATTAAAGTGATTAAGATGATTAAGGTGATTAAGGTGATTAAGGTGATTAAGATGATTAAGGTGATTAATTTATTTGTAATCGTTGTTGTAGTCTGCGCTGTATTCGCGGGCGCGGACTTGCTGGGTTACCGTGAGGGTCGCCATTTGCACGCCGGCGGAATTGCGGAGCCGGAGAGTCCGGCTCCGCGCCGCCAGTGTGTTATTCGGCTCGGAGTCAACCATCATCATGGCGTCGCCTACCGTTCCGGAATAGGTAACGGTGATAGCATCACTCGTGCCGTCGCCCCAATATACGGTTGCATTTGCCATTATTCCACTGTCCAGTTGGTGTTGGAAGTTACGTTTACCGCTACTGCTGTGCCGGCTGCGCTAAGGGTGATAGACGCCGGGGATACCGACAGTACCGGGTCGCCGGCGGCCTGGGAAATGGTGGCGCTGGCCTGTTGCCCGCCAGCCGCGGTAACGGCCACGACCCTGCTTTTGGCCGCTATGGTTCCATTGGCAGGCACCGCGATGGTGAGGGCAAAGTTAAATTCTGCGCTTGCGCCGGGGTCGCCGGCAATAGCTGCGCCGTTGGCGGTGCCGGCGCCGCCGGCGGAATAATTGCCCGGCAGGGAAACGTCGATGTCGCCGGCGCCGAGGGCAAAGGTTATAGAGGCGGAATTGGTTGTTCCGGTAATCGTAACGTTCCCGCCGTCCTTGGAGGCGGAGACGTCATGAATAATGACGAACTCCGGCTTGGCTTCTTGTGTAACCGACTGAGGAACGTCGGACACGCCGGAGGCTTTATAGGTTAATGTTCCGGAACGCTGGGCGCGCCCGGTGTGCGTCGAACCGCTAATATTGACGGTTCCATTGCCCGACCCGCTTGAAGGGGAGGTCGCTGCCCATGATGGTTTTGCCATTGTTTTTATTTTTAAAGTTTATTGTTTCATAATTTAAAGTTTCCGCCGTCTACTGTCTTATGGTCTTAACTCTTAGTTCTATTCTATTACCCAATCGGTATTTGATGTTACATTTACTTGCGCTACGGGGTCATTCAACGGAAGCCACACCAATTCCGGCGTAACGGCAAGATAGGGGGAAGCCTCCACAGACTGCTCGAACAACTTAATATCCCACATCCCCACAATAGACAGGTATTGCGTCTTTTCCAGCGGCTCGCGCACCTTCCGTGAAAATAACTTGCCGGCGGCGGTCAACAAACCATACTCACGAATAGCCAACCCGTTCGCATCATTATAGCCGATTTTAAAATGAAACCGCGCCGTCGCAAATTCCGGATAGGTTACCCTTGTAATAGGCACTGCCACTGCATTGGTTATGCCGGCATCATTTAATACCGGCGCTTCCCCGTTCGTCCCTACCGCGATATTGGCTATACGCGCCCCCTCAACGCCCGCCAGCGCTTCCACGACGCTTTGATAGCCCGAAAGCACTATCAAATTATGCTCCGTTGTGTGCCACAACGCCTCTCCTCTTGCATTGTAGGCGCATAAATGGAGCGTACCCGTCAAAGATTTTATTTTATCTGTGTTTTTCATTACAACGTTCCTATGACTTCTACAACATTAGTACCTGTCCCATGACTGAATAGTAAGTAACAGTGAAGCGTATTAAATCCATCCGGTAATTTTGATACTTCTACTTCAAGCGTATCTACGTTACCGTCGTATGTTATATCCCCTGTTAGTTGATAATCTTGAGAACCCGCAGACAAATTAACCCCTAATGTAGTATACGAATGAATTTTGAATCTTACTTGCGACGGCAATGTATAAGTATCACGCGCCCCCTCGTAATTATCACGTGGCTCCGTGTAAAATGAAATATTTTGAGCTGTCCATATTTGGTGCGATGAGGTGGACGTTAACAACAAATTAACATCGGCATAAAGCGTTGTGTTTTGTGGCGCCGCCGCCTGAGTAACCTGCAATGTAGCGGTCAGCGTACTTTCAACGGCATGTTTAAACACAACCGCCCCGTTACGGGAAGACATATTAGTATTGACCGTGTGGAACACTGTTACGATACTTTGACCGCTATCACCGCTACTTTGCGACAGGCTTAACCACGATGGTTTACTGTCAACCACCCAGCCACCGCCCATAGTTTCTACCGTTACAAGAAATGATTCGGCAGTATTCGGTACATTCGTCGTCGTTACATCTATTACAATACTTGCATTTTCCGGCGGCGTAACGGATGGCAACTCTTCCCGGATATTGTACAATATACCGTCCAGCGACCACAATAAATTAGAAAAGGGATAGCTACCGCCGTCGTTGATGGCTAAGACAAGTTTCCCATCCGACAGCATGCTTACCGCCAACCGTCCTGTAAAATTATCCCAATTGTTATCGTGTATCAAATAATGTTGCGCGGAACAAGCCGAATTTGCTAACTCATCATCTACCGTTTCCTGTTGGTAAGAGTAGTTCATATTTTCGGTTACAAAAACATCCATTGTCCCTGCAAACTCAACCCATACCAATTCACCTGCCGACTTAATCAACCTGTACACAACATTCGAACGGTGGCTCCCGCCAACCCTTTTAAAGGTAGCCACCTTCCACGCGCCAACAAAAAGCCCGGTAGCGGCATCCCCTCTGTCTCCTTTAAATTCCGTTGCCGGCAATTTCCTGAAATGCCCGCCTTGCAAGATAAATATTAAATCTTCGCCGCTCAATGCTGACCCTTCGGGTATCAGCGCCGCCGGTATAGGTATTACTTCCGGTAATTCATTTGCCATAATATATTTTATTTAAAATTTCAGTCTTAACCTCTTAATGTCTTAGTCCTCTTAATCTCTCAATTCCTAACTTAACAATTCACAAATAGCCACGCCGCCCGCGTCAATTAAATAATGCTCCTGCGCATCGTTTACCAACGCATCAAAGAGCGCCTCCTTATACGTACATTGCAGCACGTCCCGCCTTTCTAAGGATACATGAAACCGCAACTCATCCGCGAGCGTTTGGTAGTATCCCAATTCAACCAGGTGCGACCGCTCATTCTTATAAAGCGCTATAAACAACCGCAATTTCCGCGATTGTTCTTCGGTGATATGCCTCGACATATTCGCCTCAATCAGCACCCGGAAACGCGCCCAATCATTCGAACTGGCCGGCTCGGAAGGTACGCCTTCCTCCAAAAGAATAACAGGGAAGCCTATTGTCCGGCACGCCTCGCGTATAGCCCACGGCGTGCCTATAAATTTATGCAATGCAATAGAGCGCTTAATTAACTCGCGTTGCTCCCCTTCGTTGGCCGCCATTGCGAAACCTTGTAAACCGTCTATATCGAACTGTTCCGCAAGGAAGGGTAACGCTGCCGGCGCACAGGTATCGACAAGGTACGCCATGAACGGCGACACATCAAAGCTGTCCCACCGTTCCGCTACCAGCTCCGAAAAAGCCCGCGCCAATTCGTTATCCGATATACTGCTTGCTATGACGTTTTTTTTCATCCACGATTAAATCCTGTAATATGTACCGTTATTCCCGCGCAGTTAGCAAATTTACTATCCCCTATAATGATATTGACCGCCGGCGCATTTACCGCCACATCATACACTGATTCTACTCTGCATACTTGCGCAATATGTGATTTAATAATATCCCTGCCTAATAATTCCCGTTTTTGTTGGGCATATTCCGAAAGTGCGCCGGTTACTAACGATTGTACGGCTTCAGCATCGGTATTTTCATACAATGTCAAATTTACTTCTATGGTATAATCTCTAGGCGTAGGCGCGGATACAATCACCGTATCGGTGAGCGGACGCACATCCTCTTCGCTGCATACCCTGTAAATATCATCTATAACCTGTTGCGGTGTGTCGCCGGCGGCGGTTAAGGGCACAATTAAAACGGTTCCGGGCACCGGTGAAGATACCGATATGTCCGTTATCAACGGATTAGCGCTTTTGGCGTGAAATAAATAACTTTGCCGCGAGCCGGCCGTTGAATATTGCGAAGGCGCTAATCTTATACGCTCCCGCAGTTGCTCATCCGTTTCTGCGTCGGAGCCGCCGCCGGTAGTGTCAAGGTTAGCGACTGTCGAAACAAATGCCAGCGGGTCGAGTATTACATTCACCTTGCCGGGCGCGTAGCCGTTCCCGCCCTTGCCGGGCGTTTCCGCAATAGCGGATATATCTACGCTGTTTACCTCCGGCGGAACAGCAATATCATCCGTAATAGCGAATATCACCATCCCGTCCGCCGTGGATACCCGCGTACCTTCCGGTATCAGTACCGGCCCATGACCATCCACCAATGTAAACCGCACGGTACAACCCGCCCGCGCCGCCGGCAACCGCTCCACAGCCACCAACCCGGCGATATAATCCAATACAGGCGCTTTGCTGAACTGGTATAGCATTTGAGCCATACCAGCATTGAAACGCTCCAATAGCAACACTTCCCGATATACCACAAATTGCAACATCAACTGTTCTACTTGTGCCGGTTGTAATGCCCGGCCCAGCAAATCTTCTAACATTGCCTTGCTCTCCGCCATAATCACGGCGGGATTACGTTCTACGAATATGGGTGTTTCAGTTGCCATTTTAAACGTTAATTGTTATTGTCACTACCGTTTCATCCGTCGCCGTTTCCGCTTCTATTACTATATTCAAAGCGTCCGGCGCGGCAGTAACAAGGCGGCATTTTTTTACGACTATCCGTTGCTCCCACGTGCGTATCGCCTCGCTTACGGCGTATACAATCAAAGGACGCACTTCATTTATCGGCTTGTCAATATATTTGTACACGTCGCTCCCGAAGTCCGCCCGCAACGGGTCGCTGCCTTTGACTGTCGTGATTATTGTATATACGCATTGCGCTATATCCTCCGCCCCTTCTACGACTGCGGTAGGGTCGTTAATGCTGACTTGCCAATTTTTCGTGTCGTTCATAGCTTTAATCTTATTCGGCGCTAGCGGTTATTGTCCCGGTAACCGGCCCGTTCGGTGCGGATAACGCCAATACAGCCGTATTTATACCCTGTACGATTTGTTCCGCTACTGCCTCTGCAATAGCTTCCGAAATCCGCTCAATAGAGCCGTCCTGGTCGGTCGTTTGTCCCTTTTCCGCATCAAACGCCACTTTGATGCCCGCTTTTAATGTACTTATTGATACTGCCATTTTTTTAAAATTACGGTGTTGGTATTCCGGATACGCCTGCCGGTGTCGGATGTTTGTGTTGCGTCAATTTTATTTGCAGCGCCCCTGCGGTTACTTCCTTTGTAGCGGTTACCTCGCCGGTAACATTCACGTCGCCGGTAATGTTTACTTTTTTGCAGGCAAAATTCAATTCCGCGTCGGGGGCGTTAACCGTTAATGTATGGCCGGCGGCATCGTAATAAAATTCCGTGTTATCCGCAAATTTTATTCCGACAGTATCCCCGCCTGCCCATTCCGGCGGCCTGTCCGTAGCGCTCCACAATACGGCTACGATACAACCCTGCTGGCACCGCCCGTCCATCAGGCAGGCGACTTGTGAGTTTACCTCTACCGGTATCCATTGCTTCGTAGTCCTCGTATTACCAGACGGTAACGATAACCAACCCGAAACAATATCATTTTCATCAAATGATACACGAGCAAATCCCGCATATTCGCCCTCGCCTAATTCCGATATAATGCCGAAACGTAACATAGTAGTGCGAATATAGCATGTAAAATACACGTATAAAAGGGGATTTTAAAAATATGGAACGAACGTTCCAAACTTTTGGAAAATATGGAAAATTTTTTCTATTTTTTTGTTTAAACAAAAAGTTCTATATTTGTAAAAATTAAAAATCTAATTTAATATGGCTGAGTTAGCACATCCCATTCGTGAAGCTGAGCGGTACATCGAAAATGCGAAGCAACTCCTTTCGGAAAAAGCCGAAAAAGACGGAGCGTACTATAACGATAGTAAGTACGTTAAAATGGCCGGAAATACCGCGTGGAATGGCTTGTTAGTTGCATTGGATGCTGTCTTGAATGTACGGGCAACAATGAAATCCGGCCAGCGTCCGGATTTTAAAGATTATCAAATCGCGATTTCTAAAAAAGATGCTAAGATGATACGCCCCCTTTTGGCCGCTTACGAGTCGCTGCATAAAACAATGGGCTACGACGGAAACCCACGTTATAGAATTGTCCAAGATAGTTTAAAGCAGGCAAAAATAATCCTCGACTGGGCCGGAAAACATTACGCTAATTAAATATGATAGCAAATTATTTTTTTGTAGGATTAGCGATTGTGTCTGTATTGGGCGCTATTTTCATATCTATATACGACCGCAATAGTAAGAAAAAGAATATTGCCTAAGCCTTTTCAAATACCTCTACACAGTGGGTATTTGATAAAATTCACTTTTGTAAATCTTCTCGGAAACCGTTACAACCTTATGTACATCTAAACTCGTGGTATAACCGCCCGATGGCTCTACACTGTGGCTGCTTGATACAATTAGCCATTTACCCGAAAATTGACCGATACCCGTAAGATTGATATTTACGCCGGAGACTAACTTAACGTTGCCGGGCACGGTGATGGAACCGCTATATTTCTCCTTTACCTTATTTTTTAACGCCGCTTTCCCTTGCGCTCGCGCCTGTTCCCCATTCTCTGCGTCCGTGTCAATGACCAGCAAATCTCCTTCCCCTTCTTCACCGGTAATAATAGACCATTTCGATGTGTCGTTCTTGCCGGCGTTCCGCTTATGTATTACCGCACCGATATATATTTCCGAAGTCTTGTCGCGAAAACGCGCCCTGCTCATTGCCGAACGGGGGATAGTCAATATAGGGTCTCTCCTTTCCAAATCTTCCACCTCTAAAAAAATCATCCAACCCCCACGTACCGAAAATATAATACCGTATTCTTTTGCAAGCGTCGCCAAAAAAGAAAGGTCGGTCTGCCTGTCCTGCGTCTTCCGCTCAATTTCTATTTTCTGTAAATTACCTGTATTTCCAACGATTTTTAATTTATATTTGTCGGCAAAATAGCTCGCTATATCACGCAATGTTTGCTCTTCAAAAGCCTTGCTATTCTTTGTCCGCAGGCTTTTCATTACCGAGGCCGCAATACCTTTTACCGTTAAAATATCCGGCGGGAAATTCAACTCTATCTCGTCTATTACAAATAATCCACAATCAAGCATTCCGCCGGTGTCGCCGACTTTTACCTTCAAACTGTCCCCCTGCTGCGGGTACCACGTCCCTTGCCATTTTCCGGACGTATCCTCAAACGACAACGAAATATCATCGCTTTCGTATTCCAGCCGGTCGTTATAGGTTATTTTTGAAAGGTAACGCCCCACGTCGCCCGTTACATTCTTTCCGGCAATAATTATTTCTGCAATACTTTTTTTTACTGTTTCCATGGCGGTAAATCGGAAATATCATTCATCGCTTCGTCCTCAACTATGGGAATAATAAGCGCCGTACCCACCGGATAAACCGCTGTAATCGGTACGTCGGGGTTTGCATCGGCAATAATGCTTATCCCCTCGTTTCCCCCGTAGAATTTCTCGGCTAACGTATCGATACGGTCGCCTTCGGTGGTGGTATAATTAAATGATTCCATTATTTTTTATATTATTTGTCGGGAAGATATAACTACCGTAAAAGCACATTATATCCGCCGGAACGATTGATACGGTTTTATTTTGTTCATCACAGCAAATTATTTTATCACTGCCCTGCTGGTTGTCCGGCTCACCTACCTTTACCATTAACAATCGCCGCCCGTCCGTTGTTAAAATTTCCATTACTTCCCTCCCTCGCGTGAAGCAAAAAAAGCGGCTACCGGAGCGGCGCTACTCTTTACCTCACCGGCGCTTTCTTTCATTTTTCCTACGTCCTTTTTTAGTACTTCCATGTCGCTTACATTGCTTATGGTAGATAGGTTCTCGGCGTACCGGATAGCCGCGTCCAGTGATGTCGGCAGTCGCCCGGCGCGTTGCACTATTTTTTTTGTTACTACAACTTTCGTTTTTGCCGACCGGTAAGAACGTGCAGTGTTATCCGACAACCGACGCACCTCCCGAACCCCCTGTTTAAACGTTTTTTTATTTTTTTCCACATCCTCTACAACGGTAGCGGCGGCATTAGCATTCAATGTCCCCTTGTCTATGTCGGCGCAAATAGCGCTCGCCACACTCGCCACCGGCGGCGCGGGCGGCAGCGGCGTGGGATTGGCTCTTTTCAACGCCTTCCCGTTATTTTTTTTACCGACGGGATAATCGTACTCTAAAAGAGAAAGCGACACGCTCGCCATTTCCAACCGCCCCGAATGCGAAAACCTATTTTTCTCTACATCTATCCCGGTAATAATAAATTTACCGATGATAGCGCCTTCGCCCGAAATGAACGGCAATACTTCCCCCTTATGCATCGATTGACGGAGCGCGTCAATTTCGGTGGCCGGCTCGCAAAACTCAACGGAATAGACAATATCAATATTTAGTTCCGACAGCTCCCTGCCGGTGTGCTGTACAACATCTCGCCCGTTGACCAATGCTATTTTCCCGTACCGTTCAGAATGCTTTTCATCCCACGAACCGGGCAATTTTAACCCTTGAAATATATGTGCGCCGAGTTGTGCAAACATATTTTTTTACATAAATGATATTCTTGTTTTATCCTCCGTGTGGCGTTGCATTATGTCTACTATCTCCCGATAGTGCTGCCGCAGCATAGCCGCAAAATCCTGTTTCGTCCCCTCGCTTACGCCAGCGCCTATGTTAATAGTAGGCGCATAATTAAAGCCCATACCGCCACCCATATTCCCAACCGGTACGGTTTGCACGGAGTTCCCGTAACTGCTTATAGCCTGCACCGCAAGCCCGCCGACAGCATGTTCTACCTTGCTTTCACCCCGGTCAATACCCACCACAAGGCCTTGCGTAATATTCATACCGTACTTTGCAAATACGGTCGACGGCGAAGAAATGCCCAAAATTTTCGTGAAAAATTTACCAATACTTTTCCCTATATTTTTGATGGTTTCCCATAGCTTGCCAACCGCGCCTAATATGCCATTGATAAGCCCCTGTATAATATTCTTGCCGAACTCTACAAACTTCGCAGGCAACTCCGAAAACCACGAAAAAATACCCGAAAATAAATTGACAATCCAGTCCCCAACGGCAGAAAAAACATTCTTTATCCCTTCCCAAACACCCTCGAAAAACGCCACAATGTCATCCCAATATTTAACCATTAACACCACCACCGCAATTACCGCCATAATACCCGCAATTATCCACACAATAGGGCAGGCATAGAGGGCGGCATTAAACAACCACTGCGCAACGGTAACAATACCCTGCCATACCGCCATCGCGACCATCGCTATTTTGGAAAAAATAACGCCGCTGGTAAAAAACGTCAATACGGCCCGCCCCGCCATTAGCGCACCGTTCCATAACCACTGCGCAGCGGTAGAAATACCGCTGGCTACCGCCAATGCCCCCTTCTTTACAGTTGTCCCGATGACCCCGTACCGGAGTTTATCCAACGCAACAGTACCCGCCCTTACCGCGCCATTCCATACCTTCTGCGCAATAGCGGCGATTTTAACGCCGATGGCGTGTAGTTTTGTAGCAACTGTAAATTGCCGCTGCGTAAGCAATGCTGCATACGTTGCGCCACGCGTACCATTGATAATGCCTTTGAAAAATAATAGGGCGGCTTGGGCGCCGCGTATAATTTTGGTGCATTTGGAGAAAACCAATGCCACCGCGCCGATAGTTACTTTAAGTGCGCTGGCGGCGAACAAAAACGCCCCAATCCCTCCGGCTACGAAAGACAGGACTTTTGCAACGCCCGGATATTCCCGTACTAAACCCGATAACCACCCCGTAACAGATGCTAATATATTAGCAAACGCTCCCAGTACAGGCGCCAATACACTGCCTAAACTGACTTTCAAACTTAACACCGCATAATCCATATCCTTTAAAGCCTTGGCAAAGTCGCCGCCTGCCGTTGTATTATCACCATTTGCAAGTCCCAATTCTTCGAGCCTTTTTGCCATTTTTTCAATTCCCGCGGCCCCGCCGTTGAGCAATTTTATAAAATCAGGGCCTACCTTGCCCAATAATTCCTGCGATAAAATGCTCTTTTCAGGGCTATTCCCTTTTATCCGGGCAAATACATTGGCTACATCCTTCAATATATCCTGGTGGGCGCGTATTTTACCATTAGCGCCGGTAACCTGAATACCGAACTTTCTAAAAAAGGCCCCCCCTTCCCCTGTAACCGCCTTTTTCAATGTATCGTTGAAATTAGTCATCCCTGCCGTTAATTTTTCCTGTGACAGTCCCGCCATGTCTGCAGCGTATGCCAATTTTTGCCATTCCCCCACATTCATCCCTACCTTGGTAGCATTGGCAACAGACGTCTCGGCATAGTCGGCGGCGGCTTTGACAATATTTAACATTCCACCGCCTATCTGGTTGCCCATCGTCATAAAATGCCCGCCTATACGGGAAGCATTAGCGCCCATATCGGCTATTCTTTTCTGAAATTCTGTTAAATTTTTCCCGGCCGCTTCGAGCGTTTTGCTCATTTTATCGGTAGCCGTTAAAAGAAAACCTAACTTTAACGCTTTATCTGAAGTCATATTTGGAAGTTATTATTATTTTTCGTATATTTGCATAGATTAAACGCTATTAAAACAATTTAAACTATGTTTGGAACAGTATTTGATACCAGTGAACAGCCGATAGACCCTACTCCATTAACACCGGAAGAACAGTTGGAAAAATGGAAGACGGAAGACTGGTTTTCTCCGTTCGAAACCTGTGTTACGTGGGTTTTAGCAATATTGATTTTTGGCGCTCTCGCTTGGGCGATGATAGTATATTAACCGCCTCTTTCATCCTTCTTTCCTACTTCTCAAACCCTGCCACCACTACCCGTTCCGGAACTTTCATTTCTACCTTATAGAGCTCCATCGCCTCATCTAAGTAGGCAAAGAAATCATCGACTTCCAAATCTAAAACGGTCTTTATCCCGCCGCCGGTATAGTGTGCCAGAAACACCACATCAGCATGGGATATTACCCGTTTTTTTTTGAGCCGTCCTCATTGTCCGGCACGTCATTGGCGAACTTTACAATTTCTTCCACCTCTGTATCCGTAAACCCGTCCAGCAAGTCTTCATACACTACCTTCTTACCATTTACCAATATTTTCTCAGCAGTAAGGTGCATACCGCGCTCCGCATCGGTCAGCCGTTTATTGTTTACAAATTCCATCATCTTGCGGGCGGTGATGCCCGTTACTTCAATGAGGGTGCCGTCTTCTAATGTCATAGACTTTTTAACGGACAGGTTCGGTTTTCTGTTTAATGCTTCCATAAAAATTAAAAGTTTAAAACTAAAAGTTAAGAGTGTCGGCGCCGGCCAACTCTTAGCTCTTAACTCTTAGTTCTTAGTTAATGTTATATTCCCAAATTCTGCCGGCGTTCTGCCAGTAAGTCTTCGCCGCCGACCTTGTAGATATTGTTCAATACGTCCAATTCCACAATAGCCTCCCCGTCGATTTCCTGTTTAAAATACGAAATGGAGAAGGTACTCTCTACTTCCGTATCTTCTTTCTGTTTAAACGAGCCGCCGGGATGCTTCTTGGAATAACCCCGCAAATAAATTACCACCGGCACTTCCTCTTTAATGCCTCCGCCGTCATACTCCGCCTTGCTCGAACGCACCATCAAATTAACCGGCTTCAAAAAGTTTGCCAGCGTTTTTTGCACGTTGGTATCCGGATAGGTCCACTTAATAGTAGCTTCCATTTTGTCGAAGCCGTTGAAAAACTCGGCGCTGCCAACCATACCCAACGACTTGTAATCGGTCATTACCGCCGCTATGTCGGGGCAGGTTACCTCTGCCGCCTGGCCGTGAACACTGCTGTCATTCACATATACGTTTGCGTCATATAATTTTGTTAGTTTCATAATTACAATTTTTAAATTTTAAAATTCTTCTACTCTGCAATGGCGGAAAGAGCCGCCAGGTCGATTTTATACGTGAACGTTAGCCGTTGCATCGGCAACGCCGGCGTAAATTCAATGTCGAACGTCAAATGTCCTACGGCCAATTCTCCGGTCGGGTTGCTTTCCGGGCGATAGAAACATTGCCCCTCGACAATTTTCCCCTGCGATTTCAACCCGTTCAAATATTGGTTTACCGTATTGCGGATAGCGTCCACGTTCGCTTTTATAAAGGGCTTATCGATAAACCGCACGCATGCCTGTTCAATGGTACGTTTCATTATTGCCCGCGTCCGGCGTACACATTCAAAGGCTTCCGTATTGGCGTTTCCGGGATAGCCGGCAGCATAGTTGCCCCACTCTACAATACCGTTACCGTACATATTTACAGCGGTGGTGATGCCGGCGGCGTTCAATAAATTTGCCTCGCAGGACACGTCGCCTAATGCAAAAGTAAGCGCCACATCCAAGCCCTCCACGCCTGTGATACGGTGGTTGGAACTCGATACATGCCAACCCTCTTCCAAATCGATTTTTGCCCGCAGGCCCGCGCAAAAAGCCGACATTGGCACGTTTAAGTATTTGTCTGTTTCGCCCGTACTGCTGGGGTTGGGCACTAAGAAATGTGGGAAAAGTAATTTCTGCCCGTCGGTCAGCATGTAAAAATCCCTGCCATTACCGCGCGAGGCAATGGCAACATTAAAGGTGTAGCCGTCCGGCGTGTCGATATACGCCATCGCTTCCGTGGTGTCCGTGATAGTTATCAACGCCTGTTTTACCGCCCCCAGCGCCGAATAGCGGGGAGCAATATAAATCATCGGCTCAAATCCGAATTGCCCGGCTGCCGTTACAAAAAGTTGTAACCCGGTACGTACACCCGTATCGCTTACCGCCCCTACAATATCCGCTGCCACAATGCCGGTTTCTTCGTTCGCCGGCGTTACTTTTACTACCAGCACCAACGCGCTGCCGCGTGCGCTGTCTTGCATCCGGATAGCTCTTAAAGCCTCCGGTATCGTTCCGCTTGTGCCAAATTGCGCGTCATCTTTCGCGCTTTTGCACAAAATAATTTTGTTGGTGTCGCCGTCATCAGCCGTACCAACCAACCCGATTACCGCCGTTACCACGTCATTGACGGGCACAAAGTCGGCAGGTAAATTCAGGTGCTCAATTCCGTGTAAAAATGCCATATTATTTTTGTTTTTTAGTTGTTTTTATTGCCTTTTTTTCGCCCGCCAGTGCGGCGCTTTCTTCGATTTGTTTCCGCGCTAACAAAGCGCGTACCGCAATATCATCCTCCGGTAATGCAACCGTGTCGCCCTTTTTCAAAGCGTACTCTTTTTTTTGCCCGCCGGTATGGATATTAAATACTACATACGGCGCAAGCGTGATGTAAGTCTTCATATTTTATTGGTTATTTGTTTTATCGTTTCGGTGGGCTGTTCGTCGGGGCTTTCGACCTTGTAATGCCCGAACGAAAATGTAAGCGCATACTGCCAGTTATTCTGCACTCCGGCTACATACCCAAACGAATTAAATGTAATAGCCGATTGCGCATGGGGCAACTTATATCCCAGCAACCGCCGGCTGATTTTCTCATACAGGTCGAAAATACCCAACTCCCCGCGACGCTTCAACGCACGAATAAATACCTCGCAATTCACCGTCTCCAACTGCGAAATGACCCCCAAATTAGACGGCTCCTCAAAGTTCCCGCCGTTGATTATTACGAATAACTGCGATTTATTGGTAGGGCGCACTACGTTTAAGGCTTCCACATACGGTAATACCGATGTGTAGACCCCGTCCATTCGCAGGCGTTCAACCAATAAATCCTCGTATTGTCCGTAATAGTTCATTGTTCTGTGTGTGGTTCTAAGTGTGCAATGTAGGTGTTTCCGTCAAATTTGGTAGTAATATCCTGTACAAAATAGGTTATGTTCCTTGCCGTAATATATTCTTTACCTCCCGCGCCTACCGCTTCTTTTAACCCTTCGAACGTGCCGTGATAATATTCTATCATTACGTTATTGGGGCGGTATTCGTAGCTCTCGCTATCGCCTATGGGCAACGGCTCCGTAGGGTTTTTAAAGAGTATTTCCCCGGTGATTTCTTGACCGTCCGACGAATGCCAGACGGCGTTCTCTCCCATTAGGGCGGTAACGGTTGAAAACGCCTGTCCGGCCAGTTCGTCAAACTCAGTCATGAAATGAAATTAAAAGGATAATTTCACCTCTACCGTAGCATCGCCGGCGGCAGCATCAGCCCAAACATAACCGGCAAAAGTATTGCTGGTAGCCGTACCTACAATACTGACCGCGCCGGTGCCTTCCGCCACATTCACGTAGGCCTGTGCCCCCTGCGTGAGCGCCCCGCTACCCTTTGGCAACTTGTACACCCCATCAATAGCCACTGCTATCGTATCGCCCAGTGCACCGTCAGTAACGGCCACGCCTACCAATTTTCCTACGACTACTACCTCGCCGCTTTTCACAGCCGCGCCGGTTACCTTATAATTTAAGACCTTTCCGTCTTCTACAAAATTTTTCATAATTTTTATATTTAATAATTTAAAAATTTAACTCCAATTAAGTGATGAGTGAAGGGTAAAGAGTTTTTCACCCTTTACCCGTCACCCTTTACCCTTCACTCTTATGCTGCCCCGTTAGCTTTTACCAGCCCCCTGAAATCAATCGCCGAAGCGCCGAAGTCGCCGCGCACGGCATACTTCATACTGTCCGTGTTGAAGTCATCTTCATTGTTTACCCGCAGGGTTTCGTTACCTTGCAGGTAAGCATAGTAAAGGCTGTCGATAGCGTTCGGGTCGGCGCTCAAATACCACGCAGTAGCGCTGTTCAAACGCGGCTCTACGATAGCGTCAAACGCATTTGCAAATACATTTACATCTTGCGTGTTCGACGGCGTTATGGCCGTCAATAATTTGCGGGCGCTTACTTCCAGTTCCGGCGGCACAATAAGGAATTTGGGAATTACACGAATCCGGCGCTTACCGTCAATCCCTGTTTGCTTTTTAAACAGCAACATCGCGGCAGAAAGGCCGTCGGCGCTTAACGCGCTGCCCGCACCTGTCAGTAAATTCTTGTGGTCGGAATGAAACAAAGCTTTGCCGTCGCCCAACGTAACATTGTCCGTGATTAAACTCCATACCAGGTTACCGCGCAACTCGTCCCAATCCTTTACAAACCGCGACGGAATAATGCTCAGCGCATCAAGGTCGTCGTTGATAAACGCCTGACGGGTAAACTTGATACCTTCCGCGTAACTCTTCACACGGATAGACTGTTTCCCTTCTACCAACGTGGTATATTTGATTTCGCCGCCTTCGGGCGTTTCCGTCATTCCATTGGCGCTTTCTACTTGATAGAGGTTCTTTGCCCGGAAGTCGCTCACGCTGGTTTGACGCGCAATTTTGTCCCAATACTCCTCTACAAAAGTATAGTCGGCGCGCAGCATCTTGTCAATAGCGCCCTCAAACAAAATGGGAAAATCACTTGAACTGTGCGTCCGGCTAAAAGTCAAATTAGCTACGCCTATCTTATCCAGCCCGCGCACGTTTACGCCGCGTTCCGATAACAGTTCTTTACTCATTTCTACCAGCGTCATCCCGCGATACTCGTTAGCGCCCTTCTCCAACTTGAAAACCGACGGATATACACGATGCAAAATAGCACCCTGTATCGCCGCGCGTTTCTTTTCAATAGCTTCCACTCCTACGCGCATGTCATGCGACCCGTTGGCTGCCGGCGTCTGCCCGGTAACAACCTTTTCAATGATAGCCTGCCGGCATTCTTCGATAGGCTTCTTACTTTGGTACAGCTCGATTCCGTAAGTGTCCGGAAGTTTCGCCGCGCGTACCGACACTAAAATGGCATCTAAGCGCGTGCGTTCCTGTTCCGTGGCTTCCTTGCGGATACTTTCTACATCCGGCGCCGGTGGAGCGGTAGGCTCAGCGGGCGCAGACGGTTGGGTGCGGGTACTTGCGGCGCCCGCTTTACGTTCTTCTTTCGGCGTTACCTCGATGATATCGCCTACTTCCCCATCTTCTTCAGCGATATAAACTTCGCCGTCAATGGTAATTTCATCACCCTTTTTTACGGGGTCATCGACTACTTCGTAGTCTTTTCTTTTTTCGTTTTTCATGTTCCTTTTCGATTTAAAGTTTATGATTTTTATTTCGTTTTGTTCGTCTTTGGCAGCGCGGACACCGCTATGAATGTCCGCCGGCACCGGCACTAATGATATTTCCGTCGGCATCCAATCCACCGCTCGGTAGATGGGATTCTTCCCTTCGGCTTGCGCCTCCCGTTGAAATTTGAATACGCGGTAACCTACCGATATACCTGTAAGAATACCGTCAGTAATGTCCTGAAATATTTTCGCCACCTCATCACGTTGCGAAAATTGCAACCGGGCGCACGCTTCCCGCTTCTCATTAAACCACACCTTCGAGGCGCGCCCCAGCTGGCTATGGACAGACCACGTATTATGCGCGTCCACTACCGGCAACCCGGCATTTACGCGCTCCATACGCATGGCGCCTTCCTCGCAAGATAATACTTCATCGTAGTTTTCTTCCCATCCGAAACGGCTTACCGGCGTTTCGGTGGCAAATACCACATCCACTTCGCGGGTTTTCGTATCTATCGTGGAGGGCTGTATAATCGCCCGTCCATATTGTTTATTGATTTTTGCCATTGTTTATTTTTTTATCATTTTTTTCATCTGTTCCTCTGTTAAACCGAACCATTCAACACCTGTATTTATTTTTTGGTTGTCTGTTAAGCCTGGATTTATTAACATCTCAATAAACGACTGTGTCCCGCCAACGCCATACTCAATAGCTGGCGGCACTTTTTTATCTTTACCCGTGCCCGTGTCATCGTTTGTGCTTGTGTTCTTGTCTTTGTTCTTATCTGTATTTGCGTCTTTACCTTTATTAGCGCTTGTATCCTTGTCTTCATTAGCGTCTGCACCTGTATCCGGCTTCTTGCCGGGTTCATTCGGTTTTTTAGTATCCGCAGGTGCGGGTGGCATGGCAGTAGTGGATAACACGCTATCCACATTTAGCCCTAATTTCTTCAACCGTTCCACGTCCTGTTTGTATTCTTCGTAAAGTTCTCCCGGCTCGCGCCCTGTTTCACGAATAGTCTCGCTAATAGTAGCCAGCCCCGCTTTAATCTTCGTTACCTGTGCATCGGTTTCCTTTACCGGGTCGAGTTGCTGCACACGCGGCGCCGTCCAGCCAGCTTTAACTGGTAACAAAAGCAAGCCGGATGCCAAACACGCATCTACAAACCATTGCCACACGGGAGCGCACAACTGCGGTACCAACAGATTATATTGCCAACTTTTGAAATTAGCCGTTACATCAATCTTCGCCATGCGCCCCGACGTAAAATTCACCCGCGAATAATCCATAGTCAACATTTCGTAGGTAATGCCGTAAGCTGCCGCTATGCCCCGCAGGATATTCAATGAATAGGCATCGTAATCCGATACGGACGGCGGGTTGGAAAATTCAACCGCCTCACCGCTTTCCAAATATTTTACCACGCCGGGTTCAAGGTCATCAATTTCTTCCGGCGTTTTATCATCCGAACCCGTTATAAATGCCGCAAAGCAAGCGGCTACTTTCTGTTTCATCAACTGCGCATCTTCATAGTCGCTAAAATCAGACATCTTCATAAATGAAGAAACCCCGACAGGGAGACCGCGGCATTGCCCGATGCGTAACACCTCAAAAGCGTGCAATACCTCCGACTTATCGACAAACCGGCTATCATTAGCTACCCCGAAAACGCTACCGTCGCCGGGATGATAATCGAATAACCAATAACCCAACAGCCGCCCCTCTTTGTCATATTGCACCCCCAATCGGGCAACGCCCTTGTCGTTGCTTCCGTTCTTTGAATGGTCGAGCTGGTCGCCTTCCAACAATTGGAGCTTTAGTGGTACGGGATTATTAGCGTCCGGCGTTACCCACCGCTTTAATACCAGCACGTCGCCGCCTTCAGCAATAGCCCGCATAGCCAATTCCTGCAAACCGTAAAAAGTAGTTTTCTCGTACCAGTCGCAGGCGGTACTGTTTGCCCAGTCGTTCCAAAGCCCTTTAACCATTTTTGTTTTATCGAGCGTTCCAATGGGTGCGGGCTGGATGCCTTCGCCCACCGTATGCTTTACAATAGCTTCAATAGCGCGCTTTGCCCATCCGTTATTTCGCGCCATGTGGCGCGAACGGTCGCGGAGCGTAACCAGCGCACCGGCAATTTCACGGTTAGCCCCCGTCGATTTCGCCAGCCGGAACGCCTTCCCTCGCCGCGCCTTGTCAGCCGCTTCGTAGGCGCGGTGCCGTTGCCCGCCAACCCGAAAATGAAATCTCCCTATGTCTATTTTTACAGCCATTGTTTTACTTTACAGGAAAATACCCCCTATCAACACTTGCCAACCGCCGGCGGCGCGGCACACTTTCAGGAAACAGCTCCCCCTCCATGATACGCAACGCTTCTTTCATATCGGCAATAGAACGGTAGCTTACCGTCTTATCTCCATAGCTTACCGACTGCACGCCGTTTACTATCGCTTTTTTTAAGGCTTCGTATTGTTCGATAATATATGCCATCCGCAGATATTTTATGCGAATGTAGCGAGATATAAATAATTATCAAAGGGGGTTTTGAAAATATGGAACAAACGTTCCATGTTTTGAAAAAATATGGAAAAAATTTTCCATGTTCTGAAATTATCTATCCCAATAACTACTCCGCCGCCGTTCTCTCTTTTCCCGACGTTCGCGGGGCGGCTTTACATCTGCCATTTGCGGAGCATTGCTATCCGGCGCCGGCGGCTCGATGCCGCCCATCGCCGCCAGCCGTGCGGGACTTAACCGGTCTAACCCCACTACCACCGCCGCGGCGCGGGCATATACACGGCAGTCCAGCGGCTCGTTACGCTCATATACCTTTTGCCACACATAGCGCGGGTACCCGCGTACTATCTTCTTTACCTGCTCTTCGGCGGTTAGCCCGCGAAAATAATGCTCATCGTATTCCGGAAAATGGCAATAACCCGGCGGCGCGTTACCGTCGGCATCACGCTCCAGCCGCAGTGCGGCATACAGTTCACTTTTCAGGAATGATACCCCGATGTTCCATTGCCGCAACTTACCTACACGCTTCCCGGCTTTGGTTACATCTACCGTTTTGGGTGGAGAAACGGCCATCCCCAAATTATCCTGCCCCTTGATAGGCACTACGCGCGAAGCATCGAAGCGCCGGCAAAAAGCATACACGTGTGAGGTGTTATACCCCGTATCTACCGCCATTAATCGGATAGGAAACTCCAGGCCGTCGCCGCGTGTCCAGCGCTCGGATACTGTTTCCGCCAACTTATTCCATACCGCAGCGCCGGCGGTGTCGCCCTCCAATACGCGGTAATCGATAGAGTAGGAGCGTTTGTCGGCGCACCAGCCTACTATCTCCAATTCGATACGGTCGCGCTGCACGTCTACGCCGGCGGTAAGGAAACAAACATCCGCAGGAATTTCGTTTAAACGGTAATTTTCGCGACGGTTATACAAGTTTTTGTAGGGCGGCGATTCTCCCCGCTCCGCCCACGTTTCGCCGAGCGTAGTATTGATAAACGTTTTCAACTTGCTTTGATTGTCTTTTGACTTTATAAAGTCATCCGCAATCTCTCGCCAATACTGCCAGCCATAGGGACTGTACAGGGAGTTCAAATGAAAACCTATTGTTTCGTAATTGGAACGCTCCGGCGCTTCGGATACCCATGCGCCGTTCCTCAGCATCTCTCCCTTGTAACGTTCTTCAATCAATGCGCCACAATGAACGCAACAATACTTTGCGGTCTCCGGTTTTCCGTCATCCCATTTCAACTGTTCAAATACCAACTTTTGCAGGCCCCCGCAGTGTGGGCAGGGAACATGGTAATAGTTCTGGTCGGTTTCCAAAAATTCCCGTTCAATCGCCGACATCCCGCTAACGGTGGGTGTACTAATAATGAAAATCTTTTTGTTCGGAAACGTCCGGGTACGCGCAATAGCAAGGTCAATCGGCGAGCCTTCCCCATCCAAATCAAGCGGATAAGCGTCCACTTCGTCCAGTATAAGATACCGGACAGGTACGGAACGCAGGCCCGCCGCACTGTTTGCGCCGGCCAAATAGAGCGTACCGCCGTGAAAGTTCTTTTGCGTAATGGTATTATCACCATCACGGCTTTTCTTTGCCGACACCCGCTCCTTCAATTCCGGGCAAGCCTCAATCAACGTATCGATACGCCCCTTTGATAATTTCTTCACCATTTCTTCGGTAGGCTGAACCATCATAACAGGGGCAGGGGATACGTGCATGGCGTAACCAACGAAGTTAGAGCCTGCCTCCGTGGCGCCTATTTGCGCGGCTTTCATAAACACTACCTTCTTATACGTTTCGTGGGCGCTCAGGCAGTCCATTATTTTACGCATGTAGGGGGTTATATTGGTGCTGTACCTTCCTGGTCTGGCCGACGCAATAGTCGACAGGTAGCGGTGCTCATCCGCCCACTGCGATACGGTCAAACATGGGATAGGCCGCAGTCCGTCTAACAATCCTTGTATACCTTCATTCATATTTTTTATTTATTTCGGATAGTTTTTCTAATTCTGCTGCAATAGCGTCATGTATAAGGTTGCGCACTTTTGTCCTGCTTTCAACAACCGCAATAATTTCATCAGTTATACGTTCCGGGATAGACAACAGCGCATCACGT
Source organism: Prevotellaceae bacterium (assembly GCA_031287815.1). Classification (GTDB taxonomy): domain Bacteria; phylum Bacteroidota; class Bacteroidia; order Bacteroidales; family UBA932; genus JAIRKX01. Next base: position 6,174 of record JAITSM010000071.1, on the reverse strand, counting down.
ATTTGCTGGCCTGCCTCAAACAAGCTATTATATACGTTGACTTTCGATATCAGCGAGCCTTTTTTTTCTTCTAATTCTATTTCTGCTGTTTCGGCTTTTGCCGCTTTTTCGCGCCGCAAAGACTCATCAAACGACATCTTGCTCCGAGCTTCTTCTTTACTTTTTTTGATATCCTCACCCACAACGTCCGGTGCAAATTTTTTGATATACTTTGCCAAAGTACTGCGAAGTGTCCGGGAGAGGTGGTGACCTGCGTTTAAGTTTTGGTACCAACTCACCGCTGCCGCCTGCGGGTCTACATATTTAGGCGAGGTCGCGCCCGCCCCTATTTTTTTTACGCATTCCGCCGGAATTTTATTATGCGCAATGGCGAGCGCGACAGTTCTACTACTTAGCCCTGACATTCGCTCAAATTCTGATAGCTTTACCCACCCTTTTGGTATTTTTTTACTTTTCATATTTATAATTATTTGATTTACAGCTTAGTATATAAAATTTCTTTGCTAACTAAAAAAAGCCGGCACTTAGGACTACCCCCATTCGCGCGGTTAGACAGAACCTAATTATTTTTATACTAATAAATTGAAATGTAACAAATATGTTATTTAGCCATTTCATTAATTGTTTTCCTGAGTAAACCCTCAACACGTTTTAATAAATCCTCCCCCATAGCTCTTCGCACTTTATTACCTATATCTTTATTGGTTGCCACTGAAAATGGCGAAGGCCCACGCAATTCTGTTATGCGTATATGTCCGGTTTTTTCACCTCCTATAATTTCCCCAAAATCATTTCTCACTCGACCTTTTCCTATACGGGATTGGTCGTTTTCAAACACAAAACCTCTCCCTTTTCCAGGATAATATCCACGTGCAAATACACCTTTGTGCCCAGATTTCATTGTGGCAATAAATGCACTGCGGACAACAGTTGTCTTCCCTTTTATTATTTGGATAGAAAGCGCCGACCCCCCTCTATTCCATGTGGGGGTATAATCTATCATAGAAATGGGTAGGGAGCTTATTTTTAAACCGCTTTCCAATTTTCCGTAATATGCTTTGGGAGATATTTGTGTTATATCTTTCAGGTTTTTCTTTTTAAGGTTATATTTTTCAAGCGTTAATTGTTTTGATTTGGCGGTTGCCGCTCTTCTCATTGTTTCATTCATAGCGGCTCCCGTCTTTTGTCTTATTTTACGCTCAGAAAGTTTACCTTTAAACTGTTCCGTTATGCGTTTAATTTCGCTGTTTTTTTCTTCTTTTATTACTATTTTCACAACTATTATGTTTTTAGGTCATACAGTTAATTTTCCTATACGTATCGTACATTTGCCTGGTAGCGTCCGCCACCAAATATGATACTGCGTTCCGGCAACCTGCGGATAACGTCGAGGTTTTTTGCTTAATTTTTACGTATTCTCCAATAATACGGGGAACGGTCATCACGCCATTTTCAAATAGCGTATCATAGGGCCTGCGCTTCCACTTTTGACCTTTCTCCAGCGCCATATAGTCGTGCACTTTTATCCGGTCAATTTCCGCTTGTAAATGCTGACGAAAATACCTGTCCGCAAATACACCCTCTATACTATCCGGTGGCGAGGTTAATAGTACATTCGTTTCCATAGCTACTCCGTTTTAAAAATTGTCTTTTTGCAGTCAATGGAAATCGGCGGTTGAGTGGACGTGCCGGTTAGCACGCTTATCCATATTTTGCCGAATAAAAGAGCGTTTAAACGCTCTTTAAACGTCATTGCCCAGCAAGACGTACACACTCCGTTTTCAGCATGTACAGGCAGCGAGCCGCATTGTTCATCGGTCATACTTTTGGGCTTTATTAATACCCTGTTTTGTTCTTTAAATTTAATTGGTTTCATGATTTTTTTGTTCTAAAATTTTTAATTGTTCATCAATTTTTAAATACGCATCCACTGATTTTGGGATGCGTTTTTTAAAGCACTCAAACCACCGGCGGGATATGCCGGCCATCCGGCATAGTTCCGCTATGGAAATATGTTGCTCATTCGCCCGCCGCTGTATTTTGCTTGCTAAACTTTCCATAATTGTTTCTTTTTATTATTGACCCGCACTCCGGGCATTTTATTTCTTTGAACCCTGCATCTTCAAACACTAAGAACTGATGCCCGCAGGCGCATTTTATTTTTAACATTTTCGGTATTTCCATAGCTAAAATGGTTCGTTTCTATCCGGTATCTCCGGTGCATTGTTACTGCCTGTCCAATAATCCTCTATATGGGTCATTCCGACATTATGCCGGAACTTTACTCGCCCGCAAGCGCCGTCGCGGTGCTTTTCAATCAACAATTCGCCATAGTTGGTTGTGTCGATAATATTTCCTTGCTTATCCTCAACCGTTGCACCATAGTAGGCCGGGCGGTAAATGAAAATAACAAGGTCGGCATCCTGTTCAATAGCCCCGCTGTCGCGGAGGTCGCTCAAATGCGGTACACCGTTTTTTTGCCGTTTTTCGACCTCCCGGCTAAGTTGCGATAACAGGATAACCGGTATATCCAGCTCTTTTGCCATGATTTTTGCCTCACGGCTCATGGCCGATACTTCCTGTTCGCGGTTGCGGTTGCTCGTGCCTTTTTCGCGGCACAATTGTAGATAATCAATGAATACAATACCGCATTTCCCCTGCTTTTTCAACGCGCGGGCGCGGGCGCGGATACGGTTCATCGCTACGTCGCTATTATCATCGATGTAAATCGGTAAGTTTTCTATCACTCCGCCGGCCATCTCCATTTGAGTGATTTCATTCTTGTCCATATAACCGCTACGGAAACGGTCGGGCGATATTCCGCATTCGGAAAGGATAAGCCGATTTGTAAGGCTTACATCCGACATTTCAAGGGAAAAAATAACCGTTGCGTGCCCGGCGCGTGCTGCCGTTTTTGCGAAATGCAACATCATGGCCGTTTTGCCCATAGAAGGGCGTGCCGCAAGGATTATCAGGTTAGATTTTTGCCATCCGTTGGTGATTTTATCCAAATCAACCAAACCGGTACGGATGCCGGAACAAATATTCTTTGTTGCGTTTTCTACGCGTCGAATAGCCTCGTTTAATGCGATATTGACCGACTGCCGGACATGCGCTATATCCATTTTCCCGGCTATTTGCATAGCTATTTCATTTACCTTGCTTTCGGCTACCGATAATGCCTCATCAACGTTCCCGGCTTCGTCAAATCCCGCCGTAGTGATTTGATACCCGGCGTAAATAAACTGCCTCAATAAATATTTTTCAAACACCACTTGCGCATGGTATTTCAGATGCGCCGCGCCCGACACTTCCAGCGTTAATTTTGAAAGGTAGTAATTCCCGCCTATTTCATCCAATTCCCCCGATTGTTTCAACGCATCGGCTACGCTCAGCATATCTACCGGTTTCCGCTGCGTATTTAAACGCAATATGGCGCGGTAAATAGTTTCATGCGTCCGGTTGTAGAAACACTCCGGACCGAGCATTTGTTGCACGTCGTCTACCGCATCGCTTTCCAGTAGTAACGCGCCTAATACCGCTTTTTCAAAGCCTTCGGCATGCGGCGGTATTTTGCTCAATTCCACCCCCAGCGCGTCAATCGGTAATGTAGGGGACATTTGGTTTTTCAGTTGGTTTTTCATCTTTTTTTCTTTTTGTCAGCCATGTATTGGCTGTTAAATACGCAGATATGTTTTTTTTCAGCAATGGGGCATAATTGTGCATTTCTACCAAAATATTTAACACGTCTTTACGCGGCCATTTTGCAAATATTTCCGTGTACTCACGTTCCGTGAATGGTTGTTTCAACTTCTCTACACGCGCCGCTTTTTCGACTAACCATTTTTTGAAGTTTAAAAATTTTTCATTCGGCGGCGCGCTCCCGCTCCCCCCCTGTGGGGGGATATAGGGGGGAGTAGTCTTGTTTAGTTTAGTCTTATGTTGTCTTACAGGTCTACTAACGGAACTACTAATAGGACTACTAACGGAACTACTAACGACACTACTTAAATTTTTTAAGTAGTATTGTGTATTTCTTTTAACCGCTTTCCCGCTCTCAAATTCGATTAAACCAGCCTGTTTTAAAGTGTTGCGGTTTCTGATAAGCGTCGGCTCGCTGGTGTTCAGTACCGCACAAATAAGCGCGTTGGATTGATTAAAGGGATTCTTCCAGCCGAGTTTGTTAGATACGTGTAATAAGTACATATACAAATCGCCCTCCGAGCCCGTAAGAATACCCTGTTCTCTCAATTGCCAATATTGGTTAATCATTTCAATATAGTTCATAAATCCGCCCTGTATTTATTACTTACGTGTCACCGATAGCTTCGTTAATTGTTTTCATTATTTTAATGATAAAGTGGGAACCCGCTAAAAAACCATCCATAGAGGCTTTGTAATCGGTTTCATCATAAAAATTACTTGTTCCGTTATACGGCACACGGAATGCATGTTCTTCAGCGTATTTTTCCGCCGCTTCTTTGATTGTTTCCATATTCAAAAATTTATTTTACTCTGAAATTTTTCGCACGCCGGGTTCATACGCTTAACCGCCTTTACGCCCCAATTTCCACGGTTGCTCGGCGTTATGGCGCGTGATTTAATGGTGAATACTTTCATAATCGTTTTATTTAGCCGTTAATAATTCAGGGTTGTCGTGGATGTTTCCGATGATTTCCTCGCTTTTGTTCTCGTTAAAGTACCAGCTGAGCGGATGTAATTTTCCGACTTCGATTGTTGACCGCGGAACTAAGGTGCTTCCCGTCTTTACACCTTCGGGATTGACGTATATTATTTGAGCATCAAAGTAGGCGTCTTCGCAGTTCCAATCAACTTTAAACCGTATCAGCACACCCGGATGTACATCGTAATCCTCCCCTTTATAAACACCATCCTGGTCTAATATCCTCCTGTAAATACGTGGGCGCGACGTTTTCTCAAATATATCCCCCTCGTAGATTTCCTTCCCGTTTCTGTCGTACAGTTCCGTGAACTGACTGACGCTTTCTTTATATACTTCATAACGAATAGGGGATTTGTATGTCCAATGAGAAACAGGGTGTACCGGGAAGTCGCCCATTTCACCGGAAAAAATGTAATGTTTTTTATCGATAATTACGTAGTATCCGCACACCCACTCTCCGTTATCTATTCGCTTTCCGCGAAATTTAATTATTCGGTTCATTTTCTTTTTATTGTTAATTATTTAAATTCAGGCATATTGTCTGTTCTGTTTTTGTTTATCAGTTCGAGTCGCTTGTCTCTTTTTCTTGCAACATTCTTTTTTTCCTCTTCCGATTTTGCATTGTCAATTTCCCGCTGCATATTGTCCATATACACCTGATTGGTTCTGTGAATCATTTCTTCAAGTTTTGTCATTATTATCTCATTTATTTGTCATTAAACATGTTGTAGTATCTCCCCACGCAGTTTACCGGCAAGTCCTCGCGCCGGAAGCCGGCTTTCCCTGAAGGATTGTAGATTGCTTTTCCGTTAAATGTTTTCATTGCTTTTCCTCCTTTTCTAAAACGTTTAATAATTCGTCTAACAGGGCGCTTTCTATGGATTTGCGCGGCATTGCTTTTTTTGACGTTTTGCGTGGCTCTTTTCCAAACAAGTAATTGCTATAAAAGCGCGGCTCGCCATCCTCGTCATATTCGCCACTAAAATCAAGCCAATCGGCTAATAGCCAATTTTCTCTTACCCATTCCAATGCTAATGCGACGGTGGGGGCGGAGGCTAACGCGTGTCCATTCACTGTATACACTTTGTCGTTGAAATTACGAGGGAATGGGTTCAGAGGTTGTAGGGTTTGTAAGAAAGCGTCATAACTTTCTGTTGTTTCCCAATCAAAGCCTAATTTTTTCAGCCTTACGGCCTGCTCGAATGTTACGAGCTGTAGTTGTTTTGTGTTCATTTTTTAAAAATTTATTTTGGTTTGTCGTCTAAGATTTTCAAAGTATTCAGCCGCTCCTTTATTGGAAATCCACCAATCGAATACCTCATCGGCGGTGGCGTTGTAGTTGTTGAAATAGTTATTATTATCAATAAGGTATTGAATACTCTTTTTGATTATCCGCTCTACGCCGGGATAATTTATTCTATCCAGTTGCTTTGTCTTTACGCTTGCCATCGGGCAAAATAGGCAGCCAATACGTGTATGGCCTTTGTCGT
>JAITSM010000038.1 GCA_031287815.1 Prevotellaceae bacterium | reverse complement strand
CAGGTCGCTGGTCTGCTTCCGGTAGTAGTCGATGCCTGCCGACAGGCGGTTGTTCAGGAAGCGGGTGTCTACGCCGATATCGAACTGTTCGGATGTTTCCCATTTCAGTTCCGGATTACCCATCGTTTGGGGACGCGCGCCGGTGACATACTCGTTGGCGGTTACAAAAGGATATATCCCTGCGCTTGCCATATCGGTGCTGTACACATAGCCACCCAAGGCGGCCAGGCTGCCGTTTTGCCCCCAGCTGCCGCGCAACTTCAATTGCGAAAGCCATGAGATGGCGTTTGCCATAAAGGATTCACGCGAGATATCCCACCCGGCGGACACCGCAGGGAAGTAGCCCCAACGGTTGGTTTTCGGCAAATAAGCAAGGTCGGCGGCATCGGCGCGAAGAGAAGCCTGCACAAAGTATTTGTTGGCATAGTTGTAGCCCACGCGTCCGAAATATGAAAGTTTGGCCACCAATGTTTCTTCGCCGCCCACGCCTTGCGTGGCCGACGCTGCCCTGTAGTTCAGGTAGCCGAACAGGGGATCGTCTTTCAGGATAGCGTGTTCCCCATTGGCGGTCAAGCTGCCGTTGGTGTACTGGCTCGACAATTCCTGATACGACATCCCTGCCATGGCACTTACTTCGTGTTGCCCGAACGTGTGCAGGTAGTTGGCAAAGTTTTCCCACTGGTAGAAGATACTGTTGGAAGAATTGGCGCTAAGCCCTACATAATCTCTGGACTGAGTAGCATTCCCGTAGAACGGATGGTTGTAGGTCGAACTGCGTCCGGCAGAGAGGCGGTAACCGAATCGCGAGGTAAACGTAAAGCCTTTGAGCGGCGTAAAGTCGGCGAAAATAGAGCCGTTTACATTAAACCCGCCGGTAGTGCTTGTTGACTGGTCGCGCATAATCATGGGGTGATATTGTTCCGATGTTACAAACTTCGACACGGAGTAGTATTGTCCGTTTTCATTTTGCAACAGCGTCCTGCCCGCGGAAATCGCATTAAGCATGTGAGCCGGTAATTTATCTGCGTCATACACGTCGGGCGTAAGCGGGTCAATCTGTAAAACCGCTGCCAACAAGCTGCCGTATTCGTTGTTTTCGGAAACCGTCTGTACGTCGTACTTTTCAATTTGGTTATTGCTGCCCACTTTCAGCCATTCCTTTATTTTATAGTCGGCGTTGATAGTTGCCGTCAGGCGTTTATACACGTCCTTGTCGCCTTTCACGATACCGTTGTTATCCAAGTGCGACAGCGCCAAATAGTAGGATCCGCGCGTGTTGCCGCCCTGAAAAGCGAGGTGATGCCGTTGCATTTGTGCGGTTTCAAACGTCGCATCCGTCCATGAGGTGTTGGTTACGCCGTCCCACCCTTCCATAAGGGTAAGCAAGGGGATTGTTTGACTTTCCGTCATGTAGTCAATGTACTGTTCGGCGTTCAACATTTGGGGAATACGCGCAAGGCTTTGGAAGGTCTGCTGAAAATCATAGCTGATTTTCGAAAAACCCATCTCACCCCGTTTGGTCGTAATAAGGATAACGCCGTTGCCTGCTTCTGCGCCGTAGATAGCCGCCGAGGCTGCATCTTTCAGCACTTCTATAGAAGCAATGTCGTTCGGGTCAATACCGCCGATGTCGGGCAAACGGATACCGTCTACCACGAAAAGCGGCGAAGAAGAAGCGTTGGAACTGTAGCCCCGTACGCGCACTTCCGGCCCCTTACCCGGAGCGCCGGATGTTTGCACCACTTGCACGCCGGCGGTTTTTCCCTGCAGCGCCTGTTCGGGGCGTGTAATGGTGCGGTTTTGCATGTCTTCCGATTTCACCTGCGAAATCGCACCTGTTACCGAACTTTTCTTTTGTACACCGTAACCGACTACTACCACTTCGTCGAGAGTTTTGGCGTCTTCCGGCAAGGTAACGTTCACCATGTCGGCGGCGCGACGCTCTTCGCTCGCATATCCAAGGAACGAATACACCAACGTAGCGCCCGGCGTAACGGTGAGGACATATTTCCCGTCAATGTCGGTGCTGGTGGCGTTTTGCATTCCTTTTTCCACAATGTTTACCCCAATCATGGGTTCATTGTTCCGGTCGGTAACCGTTCCGGTTACTTTCACGCGTTCCTGCGCCATTACGAAAATAACGCTCAAAACAAAGAGCAGCAGTATCACCGCTCTTTTAGAAAACAAGTTTAATTTCATCATATGTATTATTTAATGTTATACTATACTCTGTAAATAATTGAATTTTATAATTAATATAAATAATTGTCTATAAAATAAATAAGTTTAATATTTTTATCAATTTATAACAGATGATAGTATAAGTATTCGTTGTCGGTTGATATTAAATTAGCCATAAGTAAATTTTTATGTTAATATGATACAAAAGTAGGGTTATTTCGCCACAGGGAGTTCTTGCTTTGTTCACCCGGTTTACGTGTTTGTTCAAAATGACTGTTATATTTGTTCATAAACTTGCGGATTTATTCAAATATTTATTTATTACCTTAAATCCGCAAGTGACCATCAAGTCTCTCCGAAAAATAAAAAAACAAAGCGTTGTTAATTAAAGATGACGCACAAAATCATAGTGTGTATAACTGTTTTGTGCTTCAACATATTCTGTATCCATTTTTTCAAAAACTGCGGTATATTCCATTGAATTTCATGTTGAATTTAGAACCTTAAATCCGCAAGTCCCCAATTTGTTTTAAAGGAAAAAATTTTGTAACACAAAAATCGTAATTATGCCCTCCTTTTTTATTATATTTTGGAAGATTTTTTCTTTTTTTCATCTGCAGTTTCTCACTTGCAACGGATAAAATAAACTATGCGATTAATTTGCATTAACATTACAATAAACAAGTGATATTATTGCA
>JAITSM010000003.1 GCA_031287815.1 Prevotellaceae bacterium | reverse complement strand
TGCTGTGCTGTGCTGTGCTGTGCTGTGCTGTGCTGTGCTGTGCTGTGCTGTGCTGTGCTGTGCTGTGCTGCTTCGCAGCACAAAGATACGGCAAATTCCGTTGCGGCGCAAGGGGTTTGAGAGTATTTTATCAAGAAGTTATGCACAACAAAAACTAAAAGTTATGGGAAACAGGTGCAAAGGTAGGGAAAATGTTTGAATGTGCAAAAAAAGTGTTGTTTTTAGTGGGGGAAGGAGGAAAGGGATGAAAGGGGGATGAAGGGGAGGAAAGGGATGAAGGGAAGGAAGTATGAGTGCTGGCGCCAGCCACTGCCTACTGAAAACTGCAAACTGGCTACTGACTCCGGCGCCAGCTAATTCTCAATTCTCCATTCTCCATTAAAAAGCCCGGAGGGCTTGCATTTTCATAACCCCATGCAAGTGGAGCGGAGCGTAACGCAGCATGGGGCAAGATGCACATCCCTGCCCCTCGCGCGGAGCACCCGCTTTCCGCTATGCACGGACAGTGCGCCGCGCGAAAGGCAGTGGGGGCTTTTCCGCAGGCTGCGCTGCGCTTGCCTGCGGTTATGAATATTCCGCCCCTTCGGGGCTTTTTTAATGGAGAAAACCTCTCCCCAGCCCCCTCCGAAGGAGGGGGAACTAGGAGCCTCGCCGCCCCCGTCATTGCGCGGAGGAACGACGAAGCAATCCAGAAAGCTTACTTCGCTACGCTTCCCACTGGATTGCTTCGCTTCGCTCGCAATGACGGGGACTGGCGCAAGCTACCTCATACTTCATACCTCATACTTCCTACCTCATACCTCATACTTCCAAAAGGGCTTCCGCATATTCGCGGGTGTTGTAGAGGGGGGGGATTTTGTTTTGCCCGCCGAGTTTTCCGCGCCGGCGCATCCATTCGTAAAATGTGCCGGACGGAAGGACGGTCAAGGCCAGCCGGCGGAGGGTGGTGTTATTGTCGCGTTTGGCTTCATAGTCGGAATTGACCCGGCAAAGCTCGGCGTCCAGGCGGGCGGCGAACTGTTCCATGTCAGCCGGCGGCGTGTCAAATTCGACGAGCCATTCATGGGCGCCTTTGGCGGTGGCGTCCATGAATACAGGGGCTACGGTGTAGTGCGCCACCTGCGCGCCGGTGGCCTGGCAGGCGGCTTTCAGCGCGGCAATGGCATTGTCGACAATCAATTCTTCGCCGAAGACATTGATGAAATGCCGCGTGCGCCCGGTGATTTTTATCTTGGGGGGGCAGGTGGAGGTGAACTGCACCGTGTCGCCAATAAGGTAGCGCCACAGGCCGCCGTTGGTGGTGATGACCATTGCGTAATTCACGCGGGTTTGCACCGTTTCAATCGTGTCGAAGGCCGTGAAGGCGCCGGCGAGGGCGTCGGCGAGTCGGGGCATCGGAATAAATTCGTAAAATACGCCGGCGTTGTTCAGCAATAACAGGCTCGTGTCGTCCGGGTCGTCCTGCAAGGCAAAGAAGCCCTCCGACGCATTGTAGGTTTCCATATAGTGCATCCGTTCGGACGGAAGGAGGCGGCGGTACTGTTCGCGGTAAGGCTCGAAGCTGATGCCGCCGTGCATGAATAATTCCATATTTGGCCATACTTCCAGCAGGTTTTTCTTTCCGGAGATTTCCAACACTCGTTTCATCAGCACCAGGTTCCACGACGGCACGCCGGCAAAGTTGGTTACGTTTTGCGTAATGGCTTTTTCGGCGATGCGCTGCACTTTCGTTTCAAAGTCGGGCAACAACGCTACTTCCCGCGACGGCGTGCGCACCCACTCGGTATACCAGGGTGAATTTTGAATAAGCACCGCCGAGAGGTCGCCGCTGCGTATTCCGCCGTTGATTTCGGGGCGGTGGCTGCCGCCCAGCGTTAAGGCTTTCCCGTGAAACAGGCGGGAGCCGGGGTAATTGTTCAGGTAAAACATCAGTACGTCGCGCATCCCTTGATAGTGGCAGCCGTAGAGGGCTTCCCGGCTCACGGGAATAAATTTGCTCTTGTCGGCGGTCGTGCCGCTCGACTTGGCAAACCAGCGCACCGGCGTATTCCAAAGCACCCGCTGCTCGCCTTGCCGCATGCGGTCGATAAACGGTTTCAGCTGTTCATACTCATGTAGCGGGACGGTTTGCTGGAAATCATTGACCGCAGTTATTCCGGAGAAGCGGTAGCGCTTGCCGAATGCTGTTTCGCCGCCGGCCTTTATCAATGATTTGAAAATAGCCTGCTGGTAACGCTGCGGCTGCCGCCGGCAATCGTCCGACTGGCGGAAACGCGGCTTGGTCAACGTGCGGATAAGAGAAGTGAGCATGGGTGTGAATTATGAGTTATGAATTATGGATTATGAGTTATGAATTATGGATTATGAGTTATGAATTATGAGTGTTGGCGCCAGCCGACTAACGACTAACGACTCATGACTAACGGCTAATGACTTTTTTTATCTCCCTTAATTTATCGAAGGCGTCCAATGGGGAGAGGGTGTTGATGTCGATATTTTTCAGTTCGTCGCGGATTTGCGCCAGCGCGGGGTCGTCGAGCTGGAAGAACGAAAGCTGCAATCCCCCTTCCGTTCGCCGCGCACCGTTGGCCGCTGGGGGTTGGCCGTTGGCCGTCGCACGGTTTTCTTCCAGTTGCTTTAACAGTTCGCCGGCGCGCTGTATGACCTGTTGCGGCATCCCCGCCATTCTCGCCACATGAATACCAAAACTGTGTTCCACGCCGCCGCGTTGCAGCTTGCGGAGGAAAATCACACGGTTGCCGGACTCTTTTACCGATACGTTATAGTTTTTTATACGCGGGAAAAGTTCTTCCATTTCGTTCAACTCGTGGTAGTGCGTGGCAAAAAGCGTTTTTGCGCGCGCCGAAGGATGCTCGTGAATATATTCCACCATCGCCCACGCAATGGAGATGCCGTCGTAGGTGCTGGTGCCGCGCCCGATTTCATCCAGCAGAATCAGCGAACGCGCCGACAAGTTGTGCAGGATGCTCGCCGCCTCGTTCATCTCCACCATGAAGGTGGATTCGCCCTGCGAGATATTGTCGGACGCCCCCACGCGCGTAAAAATTTTATCCACCACGCCAATGGTAGCGGCGTCAGCGGGGACGAAACTGCCTATCTGCGCCAGCAGCACAATCAGCGCCGTTTGCCGCAGCAGGGCGCTCTTGCCCGACATATTGGGGCCGGTGATGATGATAATCTGCTGTTCTTTTTCATCCAGCCGTACATCGTTGGCCACGTACGTTTCCCCCGCAGGCAACATGCATTCAATGACCGGATGCCGCCCCTGCCGGATGGTGATTTCATAATCGCCGGTAACCGCCGGCTTGCAATAGCGGTTGCCGGACGCCGCCGTAGCAAAGGAAAGCAGGCAGTCGAGCCGCGCAATAAGCGATGCATTCAACTGCACCGGCGCCATGTAATCGACCAGCGAAACCACCAGCTCATTGAACAGTTGCTGCTCAATGGCAATAATTTTTTCCTCCGCCCCCAGTATTTTTTCTTCGTACTGTTTCAGTTCTTCCGTGATGTAGCGTTCCGCTTCGGTGAGCGTTTGCTTGCGAATCCACGAGGCCGGCACTTTATCCTTATGCGTGTTGCGCACTTCGATGTAATAGCCGAATACGTTGTTGAAACTCACTTTTAACGAACTGATGCCGGTGCGTTCCGCCTCGCGCTGCTGGATTTCTAATAAATATTCCTTGCCGTGCTGCGAGATACGGCGCAACTCGTCCAACTCTTCGCTCACGCCGTCTTGAATCACATTGCCTTTGCCGATTTGGTTTACCGGCTCTGCGCACAGGTCGTGAATGATGCGCCGGCGCATGCTTTCGCAGGGGTTTAGCTGTTCGCCGATTTTCTGCAATGTCGGTTCGTTTGCCGACTGGCAGCAGGTTTTAACCGGCGCGATGGCCGTCAGCGCATTTTTCAATTGTATTACTTCGCGCGGCGTGATGCGGCCGGTAGCCGTTTTGGAAATAAGGCGTTCGAGGTCGCCGATTTCGTAAATGCGGGAAGTGAGCAGCTCTTTGGTTTCGGCGTTTTGCAAAAAATAATCCACCACATTCAGGCGCTCGTTGATGAGCTGCACTTCCTTCAGCGGCATGGCCACCCAGCGCCTCAGCAACCGCGCGCCCATCGGCGAGGCGGTTTTGTCTATTACGTCGATCAGCGTTTTGGCGTTGTCGTTTGCCGGAGAAAACAATTCCAGGTTGCGCACGGTAAATTTGTCTAACCACACGTAATGGTCTTCATCCACGCGCGAAATGGCGGTGATGTGCCGGAGGCGGTCGTGTTGCGTAAGCTCCAGGTAAAACAAGATGGCGCCGGCCGCCACGATGCCCGCCGGCAAATTATCCACGCCGAACCCCTTGAGCGACGTCGTCCCGAATTGCTTCAACAGCTTGTCGCGCGCGGAATCGAGGACAAACAGCCAGTCGTCTAATTTGTAGGTATAATATTTTGTGCCGAACGTTTCCGTAAATTGCTGTTCCGTTCCCTTTTTGTACAGCACTTCTTTCGGCGCATAGTTCGACAGCAGTTTGTCGATATATTCCGTGCTGCCCTGCGCCATGTGGAATTCGCCGGTGGACAAGTCAAGGAACGCCACGCCGGCTAGCCCCTCGTCGAAATGAACGCATGCCAGGAAATTATTTTCGCGGTGCGTCAGCACATAGTCGTTATAAGCCACGCCGGGCGTAACCAGTTCGGTAACGCCGCGTTTCACGAGCTTTTTTGTCAGTTTCGGGTCTTCCAGCTGGTCGCAGATAGCGACGCGCTGCCCGGCGCGCACCAACTTCGGCAGGTACGTATCTATCGCATGGTACGGGAACCCTGCCAACGCTACATCCGCAGCGGCGCCATTGGCGCGCCGGGTTAATGTAACGCCCAAAATCTCGCTGGCGCGGACAGCGTCTGCGCCGAAGGTTTCATAAAAATCGCCCATGCGGAACAATAAAATCGCATCCGGGTATTTCGCCTTAATCGCCGCATACTGCCTCATCAGCGGCGTGTCCGCAGTCGTTTTTTCTTTTGCAGGAAACAGGGTTGACATATATCGCTTTTTGAAATGTAAAGATACAAAATTTAATGGAGAGTGAAGGGTGGAGAATGGAAAATTGAGAATGGAGAATGGAAAATTGAAAATTGAAAATGGGCTTGCGCCTCAAAAGACATTCTCCTTTCTCCACTCTCCATTAAAAAAGCCCCATCGGGGCGGAATATTCATAACCGCAGGCAAGCGCAGCGCAGCCTGCGGAAGAAGCCCCCACTGCCTTTCGCGCGGAGCACTGTCCGTGCATAGCGGAAAGCGGGTGCTCCGCGCGAGGGGCAGAGAGCGCCATGTAGCCCCATGCTGCCACCGCTCCGCTCCACTTGCATGGGGTTATGAAAATGCAAGCTCTACGGGCTTACTTAATGGAGAATTTTTTTTGATGTATGAAGTATGATGTATGAAGTATGATGTATGAAGTATGAAGTATGATGTATGAAGTATGAAGTATGATGTATGAATTATGATGTATGAAGTATGATGTATGAATTATGATGTATGAATTATGATGTATGAATTATGATGTATGAATTATGAGCGCTGGCGCCAGCCACCCTTCACTCCTCACCCTTCACCCTTCACCCCTCACCCTTCCCCTCCTGTGTTAAAATTCGTTAAAAAATCGCCTGCTTAAAAAAAAATTCGCATAATCCAAAAAACTTTTTTACCTTTGTGCTCAACTTATCATAACTCACTAAACAACACAATGAAAAATCTTTCACACAACCCCCCGTTGACCGGCGGAAC
>JAITSM010000218.1 GCA_031287815.1 Prevotellaceae bacterium | reverse complement strand
CGCAAGCTACATCATACATCATACATCATACATCATACATCATTTTCCACTTTCAACTAAAAAAAGTGGAGCAAGGAGTTCCTCTTAGAACTTATCAAAATCTAAATGCGTTGACCCTGCCCCTTCCTCCCTCATACTTCATAATTCATAATTATTTTGTACTTTTGCAAACAAAAACCTTTTTTTAACTTATCTTTAAACGCATGCAGCAAAAACAGCATACCCTGAACCATGAAGTAACCTTCTCAGGAAAAGGATTACATACGGGCGCAGAAGTAGAAATGACCGTATGTCCCGCGCCGGCAAATCACGGAATAAAATTTCAACGGACAGACCTTCCCGGCCAACCCACGATGGACGCTATTGCCGACTACGTGTCGGCTACGGCGCGCGGTACGACCTTAGCGCATAACGACGCCCGCATCTGCACTATTGAACATCTCATGGCGAGTTTTCTGGGAATGGAAATCGATAATGCGCTGGTAAAAATCAATGCCGCCGAAGCGCCCGTGCTCGACGGCAGCGCCCGACAATATGCGGAAGCCTTTGCGCAAGCAGGGTTGAAAGAACAGGACGAAAAACGGTTTATCTTTGAAATACGCGAAAAGTTTGTATACCGCGACGAACAGAACAACAAGGAAATTGTATTCCTGCCCGACCAGGATTTCAGCATTGACCTGATGATTGATTACAATTCGCAGGTGGTAGGCAACCAATATGCGCGGTTGAATAACATAAAAGATTTTACGGCGGAAGTAGCGCCATGCCGCACGTTCGTGTTTTTCCACGAACTGGAGCCGCTGTTCAAGAACAACCTCATCAAAGGCGGCGATTTGGAAAATGCCATTGTGATTGTAGAAAAACCGGTAACGCCGGAAGAGTTGCACCATGTAGCCGAGTTGTTCAACAAACCAACGGTGGAGCGCCTTCCTGCCGGGTACCTGAATAACCTGGAATTGCGCTTCCCGAATGAAATCGCCCGCCACAAACTGCTTGACCTCATGGGCGACCTTGCCCTGATTGGTTTCCCGATAAGGGGAAAAGTGATTGCCACCAAGCCGGGGCATCAAATCAATACGGAAGTAGCCCGGACACTGCGCAAATTAGCCAAACGGGAAGCCTTGAAACCGGTAGCGCCCCGCTACAACCCGAATGAAGAGCCGCTGGTGGACATTAACGGCATCCGCAAACTGTTGCCCCACCGCCCGCCGTTTTTGCTGGTCGACAAAATCCTGCACCGCACCAATGAATACGTTATCGGCATAAAAAACGTCACGATGAACGAACCGTTTTTTGTAGGGCATTTCCCCGAAGAGCCGGTCATGCCGGGCGTTCTGGTGATTGAAGCAATGGCGCAGGTCGGCGGCATTTTAGCGCTTAGCGCCGTAGATGACCCCGAAAATTATTCCACCTATTTTATAAAAATAGATAAAGTGAAATTCAAACGCAAAATCGTTCCCGGCGACACGTTAATATTTAAACTGGAACTGCTGGAGCCTATCCGGCGCGGCATTGTAAACATGCTGGGGCAAGCGTTCGTCGGCGATACGCTGGCTACCGAAGGGGAACTGATGGCGCAGATTGTACACAATAAACAAAGCCGGCAATAAACAAACGGCGCCTTCTTTCGCCCCCTGTACCTTTCATTGAAAACAACTATGAATTTAAATCAAATCCACCCCCACGCCCAATTAGGAAAAAATGTAACGGTAGGCGCATTTACCACCATTGCAGAAAATGTAGAAATTGGCGATAACACCCAGATCTGGCCGAACGTAACAATAATGGATTATGTGAAAATCGGCAGGGGCTGTCAAATATTTCCCGGCGCGGTGATCGGCGCCACGCCGCAAGACTTGAAATTTCAAGGCGAGGTAACGTATGTAGAAATAGGCGACAATACGGTTATCCGCGAATGCGCTACCATCAATCGCGGAACAAAAGCCAGCAACAAAGGCATTACGCGCATCGGGAACAACGCCCTTATCATGTCGTACGTACACATCGCTCACGACTGTGAAGTGGGCGATAATGTAGTTCTGGTAAGCTACGTGGGGATTGCCGGCGAAACAATCGTGGAAGACTGGGCTATTATCGGCGGCAATTCTTCTGCGCACCAGTTCACGCGTATCGGCGCTCATTCCATGCTCTCCGGCGGCTCGCTTATTGGCAAAGACGTGCCTCCGTACATTTTGGCGGGGCACCGCCCGCTGGCTTTCGGCGGCATAAATATTATCGGTTTGCGGCGGCGGGGGTTCAGCAATGAGCAAATCCAGGAAATAAGCAATATCTATAAAATCATTTACGGCGGCGGGTTCAACATTTCCGATGCATGCAAGAAAATCGAAGATACGGTGGCGGCTACGCCGGAACGCGATACGATTTTAAATTTCATCCGCTCGTCCAAACGCGGCATCATCAAAAGCGCGCTGACCGGCGGGCTGGACGAATAATCCCTACAGGCTGATAAACGGGTAACGCGCCGAAAAATCCTGTATTTTTTGTTGTAAATCCGTTATAAATTCCCGGTGTGCTGCGGTGTTTTCATGCAGCGGGCGGTGCTGCTGGGCAGCGAGGATTTTTTCTACTTCGCGCATCATTTCCTTTGCGCCGCCGTCTAATGCCGCTTCCGAAAAGCGTTGCCAGATATAGTCTATCGCCTGCGCGGAAGGATGCAGCATATCCTCCGCATAAAAGCGGTAATCGCGCAGCTCGTCCATCATAATTTCATAAGCGGGAAAATACCGGGCGTTGGGAAACCGTTGCTGCAACTTTTCGACAGCAAGCAACAGGCGGGCTTTGCCCAACTGGTTTTCGTGCGCGCCGTCTTTCCAGTGGCGAACAGGGCTGACCGTGAAAATCCACGTACGCAAAGGGGCGGCGGCCATTTCTTCGGCAAACAGGTCTGCCGTTTCTTCCGCCGAAAGGGAAATGCGCTCAAAATCGGCGGCAGGGAATTTATGGCAATTTGCCACAACGATATTTCTTTCCTTATGCCGGTAAGCCCGCGGCGTACCCCAGCTTACCACTACAAACGAGGCGCGGAGAAAAGCCTCCCGCCCCTTTTGCAAAGCCCCGTTCGCCTGTTGCAGGAAAACGGCGGCGTCGGGATGCGAAAAACTGCTGTGGTGCGCAAACGTTGTCCACAGCCCGTTTCTACAGACCAGGTCTTTTTCTTCAAACAGCGTTCCGTGGCGCAGCCGTTGCAACGCCTGCACCACCGATACCGGATTATAGGCTGCGCCAAAGGGATTGATCGTTACCGGGAATTTACGTTTCCGCATGGCTTCGCCCATGTGGGAAGCAAAGCAGGAGCCGATGAACAGCGCCGGGGTGCGGTAATTCATCAATTCCGGAAAGGCGGGAATCGTTATGAGGGTTTGCCAGTGCATACATTCAAATTGGCTTTCAGTTTCGCAAAACCGACGTCTTGCAACGCCGACCTTGCAAAGATAGTATTAAAAGCCGGTTCGTCCAAGCGCTCCCAATCGCCGGCGGAGAAGTTTACTATTTCGGGAATCGTCCAGCGGTTCATCCGGTGCGGGGGCGTTTTTTCATTCCATGGGCACGCCAGCTGGCAATAATCGCAACCGAAGCAATAATTTTCCAGCGGCACGCCGTTTTTGCCCTTGCGTTTATTGTGGTACGAAATACAACGGTGCGCATTCAACCGGTATGGCTGCAACGCCCTGCCGGGGCAGGCGTCTATGCACCGCGTGCATTTCCCGCAACGGTTTTTTTCCTGCTGCGTGGCATATTCCAATGGCGCATCCAGCATCAGGGTAGCTATAAACGTGAAGGAACCCAAGGTGGGAGAAATCAGCAAATTGTTTTTTCCGATCCAGCCCAATCCGGCGCGCACAGCCCACGCTTTCTCCAGCACCGGCGCGGTATCCACAAACCCGCGGATAGCGGTTTCGGGCGCTACGGTTTTTACTGCCGCAATCACCGCCGCCAATTTTTCCCGGATGTAATCGTGGTAATCCACGCCGTAAGCATAGTAAGCGACTTGGGGGGCGGAGGCGGGTTGCCGTTGCGGCGGTTTATAGTTCAAGAGCATTACGGCTACCGACCGGGCATTTTCGACCAGCAGCGCAGGGTTGGCGCGCTTCGCCACATTTCGCGCCATATAAGCCATTCCGGCATGACAGCCCGCCGCCAGCCAGCTGTCCAGGTGCATTGCCTCCGTTTCCAGGACAGTGGCCGCCGCGATGCCGCAGGCGTCAAAGCCCGCTTCGGCTGCCGTTTGCTTTATGAATTGCGTGAGCTGTCGTGAGTCGTGAGTCATTAGTCGTGAGTCATTAGTTGTGAGTCGTGAGTCGGCTGGCTCCAGCACTCTTAACTCTTAGTTCTTAACTTTTACATAAATGACATTCGCTACGGGGCGTTCGCCGTAGTGGTCAAACAGCCTGTTGTCGCTGGGATAATTTATTATTCCGTTTTCGTTTTCGCCGCGCACATACATGGTAGAAGAGCCGCCGCCGTCAAGATTCATGGCATCGCGGCAATCCAACGCTTTGGATAATAGGTAAAGCTCGGCGATGCTCATTCCTGCGGCGCGGGCATTCCGGCCGTCTACCACTACCAGCAAAACGGCGCCATTGCTTTTTGTGGCAACAAATGTGCGGGGATGTCGGTTTTTATTAAACGCATTTTCCTGTAACCGGGCGGGCTGCCCGTCTTTCATTATCAGCGGGCCGGCGACCAGCACATTTTTGCTGTCAATGGAATTTTCCCATTGGGCGTTGGCGCTGTCGCGGGCGAAGATGCGCACGGCGGATGAATCAATAGCCAGCGCTGCATTGTTACGAAAGGCCGCCTTTGCCGCTGTGTGCCGTACCGCCCCGTCGACGCGCACGAAATCCACCGCCCCGCCGTTTTTCATATCAAAGAAAGAAGCGTTGATTCCCGCGACGGCATTCGCCTGTTGACACAATTCGCTGGCGCCGATAAGCGTGTCGCTCACGTCGAGTATACCCAGCCGGACAGCGGCGTTGGAGGGAATTTCCAAAATACTGATGCTTTGCGCCGCATCGAAAAGGGGAAGGTGCGCTTGCCGCAAGATGATATTCCCGGCTATTTCTTTCGTTTGCCAGGGAGCTCCGGCAAGGATTTTCGAGAGGCTGTCGATAGCCGGTTGCGCAAATGCCTGCGTCATGGCGGCTATCCAAACAATACTAAATAAAATACTTTTTTTCATACCATAAGATTTTTCCCCTGCAAATGATTTTGCCGTTGCAAAGCTATAAAATAATTAGGAATTATGAATTATGAACCCTGGCGCCAGCCACTGCCTATTGCAAACTGAAAACTGCCTACTGGCTCCGGCGCCAGCCAACTCAGACCTCAGACATAAAAAATAGGAGGCTCCCTTTTTTAAGTTAATATATTCATTTCCTATTTATTGGTGGTTTCCCCACTTCCGTTGCGGGCGCGCCGCCTTGCGAAATGGGCGCGCCGCCTTGCGGAGTGGGCGCGCCGCCTTGCGGGGTGGGCGCGCCGCCTTGCGGGGTGGGCGCGCCGCCTTGCGGAGTGGGCGCGCCGCCTTGCGGGGTGGGCGCGCCGCCTTGCGGGGTGGGCGCGCCGCCTTGCGGGGTGGGCGCGCCGCATTGAGGGGTGGGCGCGCCGCCTTGCGGGG
>JAITSM010000179.1 GCA_031287815.1 Prevotellaceae bacterium | reverse complement strand
CAACAGTAACTATTACGCCGATAAGAACGGATTACATGAACCAAAAAGTAACGTTCAGCGTGTCATGGACAGGTACGCCCTATAACAATCATGTGTGGGTGTGGGTAGATTTCTGCCCGGTTGCTGGAACTTCTCCGGGTACCTTTGAAAAAGCCGTTATCAGTGCGGCATCCGTAACATCCGGCAATTACACGGATTTAAATGGGCGTGGCTTTTTTGTAACCGCCAACGGCGCGACCATTACCGCCACGTTAAATGCCTCCGGGAAATTTAGCTGGTGCGCCTATGGCAGCGATTATCCGCCGAATGTTTTGGCGAATACCAATAGCTCTTACACATTGGCAGGAACGCCGCCGTTCAAATTGATTGCTTCTAATGGTGCCACTTCGCTAACAGTGTCCGGTACCACTATTGCTACTTCTGCCCTAACCTTTACACCGGCAACCATAACCGACACCACAGGTTATCCCGGACTTTGGTGTCCCTATACCGGAAGCGACTTGTATATGGACATCTCTCATCGTTGCATGGAACGCCAAAGCGGCGCAGGGAATTGGGAAGCATGGATAAAAGACTCTCGGGATAACGAATTGTACAGAATTGTAAAAATGCCCGACAATAAATGGTGGCTGGCGCAGAATGTGAAATATACCGGTACCGGCACACAACCTTCATGGTGCACAAAAGATGAATGCGGCAGATACTATACACATGCACAAGCACGCGGGGCGTGGGGCGGCTCCAGTGGAACGGGAGCTAATATACAAGGTATTTGCCCAAATAATTGGGTCATACCAATGCAAAGTAATTATGAAGCCATTTTATCTTCCTACTCAAGTATAATGGCTGAACAATGCAAAATTCTCACGCCAAAAGATAGCAGGTGTGATAAAGATGATTATTATGGGCTGAGTTCTGAAAAAACCATATGTGGTTGCAATGGGGGTGCTAATAATGGCTCTTACGAAATGCATATAACAAACGACGGAGCTTATCTGCATCTCATAATAAACAATAACCATGGATATGATCCTTTCCTGTGTGGTCATATAGACCCGTACGACGCTAATTATTCGGGTCACTTAAGGATAGTTCGTTGCATCCGCCAACTGTAATTTAATCCAAATAATATAAGATGCAAAAATACTGTTGCCAAATAATACTGCTGTGATTTAAAGTTTCTTCCGGCGCCAGCCCATTTTCAACTTTCAACTAAAAACACTGCCTACTGCCTCTTTTCCGGCCGCCGGACGAGGAACACAAATCCGTTTTTCTCATACAGCCATTGCGCGCCGGGCGTTTCTTCCAGGAAGCGGGCGACGCCGGCCGTATTTTTCCGGAGGATGAAATAGGCCGGCTTGTCAATCTCCCCGAAGCGCAGCCATTCCTCGTTGGCATATTTCCCGGCAGGCGTCCGCTGTCCGTAGAAATAGTGCGCGTAGGTGCGGAAGGTTGGGTGAATATAATTATCTTCCGCCGCTTTGGAGCGGTAAAATTCAATCACGGCGTTTTGGGTATATTTCTCCACCTGCAGCGGGTAAATGTATATCACCGCCGTGATGAACAGCGCCGCGCCGCCGGCCAGCCCGGCAAAGGCTTTTCCGGGCTGTTCCCTTTTCAGGAAATAGAAAAGCCACCCCACCGCCGCAAGCAATACCGCGCCAATCACCGGCTCGAAGCCATACCAGCTGGAAACGGCTTCGAGGTTGCCCCGCGTAAATTCATCCACCACCGGAAGGATATAGGTTTTCAGGCGGTCGATAAACGGCAGCGCGGCCGTCAGCAACGCCCAAAGAAGGGCTACCGCCAGGAGCAGCGCCTTTACATAACCCGGTACGCGGAGCCGGCGGGCGATGGCCTTATCAACTACCCACGCCGCCAGGAACGTCAGCGGGAAATAGCACATCGACGAGTAATGCACGATTTTGGTCGTTACAACGGTAAATAGCAGCAGCACCACCCAGAAGAGGGTCATTTGCCACCGGAAGAAATGCCGTACTTCCGGGTTATCTTCTATCCGCAACGCCTTGCGCCGGAAGGCGGGCAACGCCACCAGCGAGGCGGGGAATACGCCGAAAAACAGGACAACGAAGTGATAAAGCGGAAATCCGCCGTGCCCGGCGTCGGGCGTGGAAAACAGGCGTACCTGGTAAGCGATGAACTCACGAATCGTATCGCCGCCGCCGTGCAGCCACAGCAAGAGGTACCAAAAGCCGCCGGTGAACGCCAGCGTGGGCAGTAGCCAGTAGACCGTTTTCAGTAGGCAGTTTTTAGTGGGCAGTTTCCAGTTTTCAGTAGGCAGTGGCTGGTGCCGGAGTATGGTATCCGTTGACTGCTTACTGCCGACTGCAACTGCCGACTGCAACAGCCGACTGAAAAAATACACGCCGACAGTCAGCAGAAAAATCAGCAGCCCGACAGGCCCTTTAGTCAGCATCGCCAGCCCGATAAACAACCCGGATAAAACAGCTTTAATGGAGAATGGAGAATGGAGAGTGGAGAATGTCTTTGGAGGCGCAAGCCCATTCTCCATTTTCCATTCTCCATTCTCCATTCTACTGAAGAAATACACGCCGAGAAAAATAAACAGGTTAAAGTAAGGGTCAATGATGCCCGACTTGAAATAGAAGAACGGCAGCAGCGAGCAGCCGTATGCCGCCACCCATATCAGCCCGAAGCGTACGCCTTTTAGTCGTTTCCCGATACCGAACAGCGTCAGCAGCGTGATTATTCCGCACAGGGCATTCGGCAGGCGCGCCGCAAATTCGTTTACGCCGAAAACCTTCATCGCCGCCACTTGCAGCCAGAAGAACAGCGGCGGCTTTTCCCAGAACGGGACAAAATCAATTTGCACCCGCAGGTAATCGCCGCTAACCAGCATCTCCCGCGCCGATTCGGCAAAGTTGATTTCATCCCAGTCGAACAGGTGCACCGCCCCCAAGCCGGGAATAAACAACACCGCCCCCAGCAGGGCAATTTTAATGGAGAATGGAAAATGGAAAATGGAGAATGAGCGGGCGCTCATAATTCGTAATCTATTTGTAATAATTCGTAATAATTCGTATTTCATAACCCCTGTTTTTGAGTTAAGAACTAAAAGTTAGCTGGCGCCTTCACCCTTTCACTCTTAACTTCACTACAATCCCTGCCGCAAGGAGCAGGATGGCGGCGGAAATAAAGATGCGTTTCCTCGTGGTGGCGGCGGCGTTTATGGTTGCCAGCTGTTGTTTGGGCGGCTGTTGGCCGTCGCGGCTGCGCACTACGGGGTTCAGGTAATATATCAACCCGTTGCCGTCTTCCAGCATCGCGCGGACATAAGTATCTTCCGGGCGGATAGCGTACAGGGCGGCGTGCGTATCCGCCGCCTGCGCCAGTATTTTCCCGCTGTCGCCAATAAAAGTAATCGTAGACAAAGGGCGTTTCCACGCAATGGACAGCGTATCGTTCCTTACCGTGATACCGGCGGGGAAAGAAACCTTCCCGGCCAGCGCGCGTTTCTCTTCCCACGTCTGCGTGCCGGTTACAGGGAAGCGGACGCCAAACGCCGCGCCCTTGCCGATATGGGAAAGAATATCGCTACGGCGGGCCGAGGGCGCATGAATGAACACGGCACATTGCTGCACCCGTACCGGGTCTGTTACCGTATGCGCGTCGTCGTTGGCCGTCAGCCACACGCTGTGCCCGTGCGTCAGCGCCGTATCCCAGTGGGCTGTCCACGTGTGCCACGTATTGAGTATTTCCACCAGGTCATAACGCGAGAGGTATTTAAAATCGCCGGGCGTATATCCCCTACGCAGTCCGGGATGATTCAGCGCCAGCACCTCGCAGTGGCTTTTCAGCAAATCGATGGTATATTGCTTCTGGTGGATATTTTGGATAAACACATAATCGCGCCACAGCACCTTGCCGTCGCTTCCCATCGGCAGCTGGTGCGTTTTGCCATAGCCGTAGCCATGTTCGTAGCAGGGAATATAACCCGGCGAAGCCGCGCCGGCGGTGTCCACGTGCATATAGTTGGAAATCGCCACCACGTCATACAGCAGGCTTTTGTAGGCGGCCACCACCGTGTCGCGCTCATTTTCGCCATTTGTCAGCCCGCCCCAGCTTTTGGTATGCAGGTGGAAAATCGCTTTTTTCCAGCTGCCGGAATCCGGCACGGCATAAGGATTATAAAACTTTTCGCCCGAAAACGGCTGCGGTTCGTCAAAGCGGTACACCGGGCACGAAGCATAAAACCACGCCTGCGTACCCGTCAAAAACGCCACCGGCAAGCCCACCGCCACCGCAAGGCCTGTAGCAACAATTTTAATCATTCGTTTCATGCGCGTCTTTCAACAAATTTTTTACAAAGGAAAGAAAAATTTATGAAACAGTCAACGGGGAACAGCGCTGTAGACACGCAGGGACGCACGGCCGGGTGTCCCTACCGCTTGCGCCGGCAACCTTAAACTTGAAACCTGAAACTAAAAAGGCGCCAGCCTCCCCTCTCCCTTCACTTTATAATTTGCTAGTTCCAAAATTCTTTCTACCTTTGCACCCGACATTACGATCTTTTACATTTTGACCGCTTTTATTCTCTATTGAAATCTGGAAAATTTCTTTGCGATGCGAATAAAAGTAAAAATTTCATCACGGAAACGTGGATTTTTACTTATGCATCGTTAGGTATTCCAGAACCTCAATAGAGTAAAGTATAGTCCACGTTTCGCATTTTATCCCCAAACCGCTCTAAAAAGAGAAATTCCGAAACAAGACTAACGAATAAAAGTTGCCGAAATGCGAAAGCGTAACGCCGGAAACTTGAAACAATAAACTTGAAACAATAAATTTATGAAAAAGTATTTCTTACTCGCTTTATTCCTTCCCCTGTTGGGAGCAGGGGGCGTTTCCGCGCAGGCATCGAAGGTGAAAATAGAGTCCGTCGGAGCAAATTACGCTGCCGCCACGCCTACCGTTACTTTCTCGGTGTCCTGGCCTGCCGGCTCGCGCAACGCAAACGAACAGTCCAAATTGTGGGTCTGGATAGATTACCGTCCGATAAAAAACAACGCCGCCACTTCCAGCTGGCAGCGGGCAAAAATTACGGAGCCGCCCACCTACTGTTCCGCCGGCACGCCTGCGCTGGAATCCGGCAACGACAGCGGCTTCTGGCTGCAGGGGAGTACAGACAACACTGCCTTTTCCTCCACCCTCACCGTGCGGGTCAATGTAGACTTAATCGGCTACGACCCGCACTTCAACTGGTGCGCCTACGCCAGCGACCGCCCGCCCCACGCAGCCCCCATCGAAGGCGGCTACACCCTCAACGGCACGCCGCCTTTTATCATCCAAACCCAGCGCAACAATTCCGGTAGCACGGCCAGCATTTCTTCTTCTACCTATCATAATTGTATATACGGCTTGACCGATGCTACCGGCGCGCCGGGCGTGGTACAGCCCGTGCCCGAAATCACCGCTTTCACTTCCTCCGCTACAACCCTCTGCGCCGGACAGCCCGCGACACTCACCGCCACCCTTGCCGCCGCCGGAAGCTTCAGCTACAGTTTTAATAATGGCGCCACATGGGGAAGCAGCTCCACCGCAGTCGTAACCCCGACTACTTCGACTACTTATATATTAAAGGCCAAACACGCGGACGGCGGATGCACGGTAAGTGCACCATCCCCAATAGAAATTACCGTGCATCCCACGCCCGACGTAGCGTTTGTCAACCCGCCAACCGCTCTTTGCGCCAACAATTCCGCTACCTTAACCGTAAACGACGCGAACAACGCCGGCGGCTCCTACTGCTTCACCTACCAGTGCGCCGGATGCGTGCACAATCCTTATACTTGCGGCAATGACTCGACCGCAGCTGCCGGATGCGACTGGTTCTCGGAATGTATATATGATGTGGCCAACACTTACAGCGTGAATATGTACGATGCCGGAAGCATGACGGTATGGGTAAAGGCGACGACCGAATACGGCTGTGCAGACAGCGCATATACCGTTATCTCGCTGATGCCGCCGCCCACTATTACCTTAATTTCCGCCAGCGATTGGGTGGAGACGGTTATCAAAAACGCAATGACGGCAATTAAATATGTTACTACCAATGCTAATGGAGCTACGGTTACCGGATTGCCGCCGGGCGTTTCTGGTGCTTGGGTGGCGAATACCTACACCATTAGCGGTACGCCTACCGCTGCCGGCACCTATAATTATACGGTTACTACCACCAATAGTAATGATTGCACTAATGCTTTCGCTACTGGGACTATTCTGATGACTACCCGCTGTGAATCGACTTCTTTCGATTTGGGTACGGTTGGTTTTGCAAACACATACACGTATACGAGAAATGGGATAACAATTTCGGCGCCGGTTACTGCTACCGGGTGCCAAAAAACTGCGTACACTATTTCTGACCGTGCGTATGAATCCGACTGTCGTTCAAACCCGGGTTATGACGGTCAATTGTTTTCGTGGTGTATGGTCACGAACTATGCTGCACGGTTGTGTCCGTCTCCCTGGCGTGTGCCCACCGCTCAGGATTTATTTTTATATGCCGACGGTATAATCGCCGATTCAGGTTCGACCACCAACATATACGCAGGTGTGGATGGCTGGGAAACTTGCGGTGTAGTAACTGGGTCCAACAACATCGAAGGTCTAGGATCCAGCGGCAACTACCATACGACTGATCTG
This sequence comes from Prevotellaceae bacterium, assembly GCA_031287815.1. Classification (GTDB taxonomy): domain Bacteria; phylum Bacteroidota; class Bacteroidia; order Bacteroidales; family UBA932; genus JAIRKX01. Next base: position 498 of record JAITSM010000179.1, on the reverse strand, counting down.
CTGGTTGACTATATAGCTTTCAACTGGCTTGTGACGCCCAGCTACTCCACGCTCAGCTACGCCGCCACGATCATGGGTCTGACCCTGCGCTGCGTGCAAGACACACAATAACTTTTTAAATATACCTTATATATTATAGTAATGAAAAATGAGAAAAAGCTGGAAGCAGGGGTGGGGTGTCAAGGAAACTTTAGGGGTGTAATCGCGCAACCCCTGCCAAGTTAAAAGTTAAAAACTAAAAGTTAAACCTTAAACTATAAAAATAGGATGAAAAATAAAAAGGGATTAAAATTTGAACAGTTTGTACCGCCGTAAGGCGGGCGGAAGAAGATTTCATTTGAATGGTAGAATCCAACCCTCGAATGGCAGAACCCAACCCTCGAAGAGACGAAGGCAACCGCCGGCTGGTAGAAAACAACCGCCGAAATGAAGAAGACAACCATCGAAGTGAAGAAGACAACCGCCGGGGTGAAGAAGACCGCAATTGGAGGTGAAGAA
>JAITSM010000091.1 GCA_031287815.1 Prevotellaceae bacterium | reverse complement strand
GTCCCAACAGCGGCGGATTTCGCTACGCTATACTCAAACCTCATTGCATCGAGTACTGCTCCAAGAGACGAATTAATCCTGGAGTGGGGCCTCAGCGGTTATAAAGAAGGTTCATCCATCTATGATTCACAAATATCTGCACGTATATGGTCTAGCACAAGTTATAATTCTGACCAGGCTTATGATTTCTACTACCATCCCGTTACTGCCGATGCCGCCCACCGCACTTTTAAACATTATGGATCACAAGTTAGGTGCATTAAGTAGTAGCAGGAACTTCTTTCTGTTCTTTCCCCGCCACCAGCCGTTTTGCGTAGGCTGTGTTGCGGCGTGCCGAGCATGGGTGGGGGCTGCGGTGAGCAACCCCACAAAACGAGTTAAGAACTAAGAGTTAAGAGTAATGAGTTATAAAATGATAAACGTGTTGTCGTGCGGCCACGCCAACACGATAAAGAATTGATAAAGTCAGATAAAAATGTTTAATGGTTAGTGATTAGCGGTTTCGTTCACTTTTTTGCGCACCCACCAGGCGTTGATAAAACCGATGAGGAGCAGGAGCAGAAAGCCGGCGAAAAAAGTAAACAGCGCGCCTGAATCACCGAAGGGATGGTCGAACAAAAGGGAAATTTTCCCGGTGTAAAAGCTCCGGAGCGTCAACGTAAGCCCAAACGCCAGCGCAAAAATGACACCGGTAAGCGACAAACCCAACAACTGATAAGGCCTCGCCACGGCCGTGCGGGAATAGCCGAGCAACAGTAAATTTTCGAGCGTTGACCTGTTTTTGTAAATCAGCATGCTTATGCTCAGCAACATCAACGATATGGCCAAGAGCGTAATGATTACGCCCACGGTTAACACGGTGAAGGTCACCACACGCAGGAAGTAGGCGGCCTTGCTCGTATTTCCGCGGTAATCGACAATTTCGTAATTCTTCCGGCCGAAATACGACGCAATCTGCGGGTCTCCAGGATTGTGGGTCTCCACGAGAATACGCGACGGAAGCGCGGCCTCGCCGTCGCCAAAATGAAGATTCGCCCATTTCAAAAACGACTCCGGCGCCAGTATCGTGTTCAACTTGTCGGAAAAACCCGCGATGCGGGCGTCGAAACTCCTGCTTCTGCGGGCGTTGTAGATGGTTACGCTGAATTTTATTCGCTCTGCCAGGCTTTCCGAAACCCGCGGCAGTCCCTGTGTTTGTGCAAACCCGAAATTGTAGAGGGTCAGGTAGGTGCGCGGAATGATGATGGGGATGTCGTTTTGGCCATCGCGCCAGCCCCAGCGTTCGCTTTGTACGTCGATAAAATCATCGGGAACCGCCTCGAAAAACATTTCCGTGTGAAACTGCCCGCCAGCCGACAGCGAAAGCGACGCATGGATGCCGAACCTGCCGGATGTGAAAAATCCTGTTTTCTTTACGAACGGCTGTTTTTCCAGATCGTCAATCTCTTTTTCGCTGAACGCGGCGGCGGTCTGCGAGAGATTGGACAGAAGCGACACTTTTTTGTTGATCACCAAAAAATCGGGGTTCAGAAAGCTTTCGTTCGAACTGTAAAGCGGCCGGGTGTCGGCGTAAAACTGAATGCCGGAGAGGATGATGACAAGCCCCACCAGCCCGGCCGACACATATCCGGCCAACTGGGGAACGCTCAGGTTCTTTCTTAGCAATTTCCATGTCAACATCACAAACACATTTTACGGGTATAGTCGAAGGTGTAGGGCTCCCCGAGCGAGGTCAGCAGCAAGGCCGCCTGCTGCTTTTTCACTTCGCCGGCAATAAGCCGGCAGGCGACGGTGTAATTCGCCTCGTCGAGGTGGCTGAAGGGCTCGTCGAGCAAAAGAAAATCCAGGGGCTGGCAAAGCGCGCGGATGATGGCCACGCGCTGCTTTTGTCCAAACGAAAGCAACGCCACCGACGCATTGATTTTTGCCGAAAGGTCCAACTGCTCGAACATTTCTTCGATTTGCCTTTTCGTTTTGTAGTTGGTCAACCGGTTTTTTATCGTTACGTTTTCCATGGCCGTCAGTTCCGGAAACATACGGAACCCCTGAAAAACAATACCCAGGTGACTGCGGCGCAATTCTTTTTTCCGGTCGGGATTTAATGTTCCGGCATTTTTTCCGTCGAACAAGATTTCGCCGGCATAGTCGCCGCGCCTGCCATACATGAAATCGAAGAGCGACGACTTCCCTTTGCCCGACCCGGCAGCAATCAAATAGACCTTTCCCCTTTCGAAGCAAACCTCCCGACCCCAAACGTCAGAGCCTGACATTTCAGGTCCGGCAAATACATGGGGTTTCACATTATTTAATATTATGGTTTCCACCATTCTATCCTATTCCATATACTGCCTGAAATATTGAAACGCCCATTCATCAAACGACTGGAGAAACGTTTTCGAGGCATAGTCATTTTTGTTGGTGAATTTCACTTTAAATTCGGAGCCATTTGTATCTACAGTTCTGACCGTTATAGCATCCAGCCTTTCCAACAGCGGCAAGATACTGTTGCCTACGGGCGTCATGGCAATGCCGCTTTTCAGTATCGCCGGATACTTATTTATGTTTACATCCCAGTAAAAATAGACCGGCGCGTTTTTAAGCGCTGCCCCGAACCCGGCGGCGGCCGTGATGTTGGGCTTGTAAGAACCGCCGTTCAGAAAATTTTTGACGTGCGCCAGGGTTCCCGTCAGGCAGGCCGCTTTGTCATTGACGGCAAAATAGAAGCTCCTGCCGAGCGCATAATATCCTTCCGGCGTTTTTGTGAATCCAAGACCTTCTACCAGGGCGGCCACTTCACCGGCTTTTCCTTCGAGGATCCCTGCAGCCACGGTAAAATCGGGGATGTCGCCTATGCTAACGCTCGACAAACTTGCCAGGAGATCGCCGGTAAAATGGCCGAGAATAGACGTTATTTTCGGATCGTACCGTTTTACAAGCGCTGCTATGTTCTGGTCATACCCGGCCATGTTGCCGGCATATTTTTTGTATTCGTCATAAACGTCTAACGGTTTTATGGCCAATTTGAACGCCATCAAACTCTCGTCGGTAAAATAGTTGTAGAGGTTGTCGTCAAAGTCTGTGCTGTAAAATTTTTCAAACAGCTTTGCGACTTTTCCGGCCGGCAGCAGCTTTCCCGTCGCTACAAACTCGCCCTTTTCCGCATTAAACTTTACCGCCAGCGACAA
>JAITSM010000021.1 GCA_031287815.1 Prevotellaceae bacterium | reverse complement strand
CTGTTCAGGGTGATGCGGATAGATTAACTGTTAGATTCCTGTTTTTCAGCTGTTGCGTCTAAAAGGTAGTTTTTTACTGTATGCTGCCAATAATGCCCAATCTAAATGCGTCGGCCCTGCATAATTCCTAAGTGATTCGCATTATTCGTAAAAAAGTACTACTTTTACAAAAAATTTCTACCCCATTATGCATTCATCTCATCAAATAAAAGTTTTTTCGGGACGCAGTTCTTGTTATCTGGCACAACGTATTGCCCGCGCGCTGGGCATCGAGCCCGGCAAATCGTCGGTCACGGACTTCAGCGACGGCGAATTCCAGCCGGCCTTCGACGAAAGCGTTCGCGGCTGCACGGTATTCATTATCCAATCGACTTTCCCGCCGGTAGACAATTTATTTGAATTGCTCCTGATGATTGACGCCGCACGGCGCGCTTCGGCGTACAAGGTGGTGGCGGTAACGCCCTATTTCGGCTGGGCGCGGCAAGACCGCAAAGACCGCCCGCGCGTATCTATCGGCGCAAAACTGGTCGCCAACCTGATGCAGGCCGCCGGCTGCGACCGCGTGATGACCATGGATTTGCACGCCGACCAGATACAGGGATTTTTCGACGTGCCGGTAGACCATGTGTATGCCAGCTCTATTTTCCTGCCGTATATCAAAAACCTGCAATTGGAAAACCTGTCGATAGCCGCGCCGGATATGGGCGGCGCCAAACGCGCCAACGCTTACGCCCGCTTGCTGCAATGCCCCATGATTATTTGCCACAAGTCGCGCGAAAAAGCCAATGTCGTGGGCGAAATGACCGCTATCGGCGAGGTGGAAGGCCGCCATATCGTGATTTTGGATGATATGGTGGATACGGCGGGGACACTGGCCAAAGCCGCCGACATGCTGATGAATAAAGGCGCTTTGAGCGTCCGCGCCGTAGCCACGCACCCGATACTGTCGGGGCCGGCGTACGAACGTATTGCGCAGTCGGCGTTGAAAGAAGTGATAGTAACCGATACCATTCCCCTGAAAAACGGCCCGAACGTGGACACGTCAAAGATAAAAGTATTGTCGGTAGCGGAACTTATTGCCGACGTACTGGATAAAATATACAATTACCAATCCATCAGCGGGAGCTTTATAATGTAATCTAATGCAATGATGACAACGGAAACCATATACAAAAAATTAGCCGGCGGGCTGTCGAAGTTTTTTTCGCAAAACGGGAAAAGCACGGCGGTTATCGGCCTTTCCGGCGGCATTGATTCGTCGCTGGTGGCGGCGTTGGCCACAGAGACTTTGGGGGCGGACAATGTGTCGGGGCTCATCATGCCCTCGCAACATTCCACCGTACATTCGGTAACCGATGCGGAACAGCTGGCGGAAAATTTAGGTATCGCCTGCCATATAATGCCTATAGAATCCATTTACCATGCGTTTATCAAAGAATTGACGCCTGTATTCGGCCTGCATAAAACGCCGGATGTTACGGAAGAAAATTTGCAGGCGCGTATCCGCGCGGTCTTGCTGATGGCGGTTTCCAACAGGTACGGCGGCCTGGTGCTGAATACTTCCAACAAAAGCGAACTGGCTATGGGCTATGGCACGTTGTATGGCGACCTCATCGGCGCGCTGATGGTGATCGGCGATTTGTACAAAACGCAGGTATATGAAGTGGCGCGTTACATCAACCGCCACCATGAAATTATTCCGAAAAATACGCTTAACAAAGAACCTTCGGCAGAATTGCGTCCCGGACAGAAAGACAGCGATTACATGCCGCCTTACAATCTACTGGATCCCATTTTGCAGGGGCTTATCGAAGAAGGGCACTCGCCGGCAATGTTGGTCAAGCAGGGCTTCGAAGAAGCAACGGTGATGCGCGTGGTGCAACAAAAAGCGCAGGTAGCGTTCAAAGGCTTCCAACTGCCGCAACTCCTCGTGGTGGGCGAGCATCCCCTGTTGCCGAAAGACAAATGTTTTTAGCGGCCACTAAGTACAGCTGCATCCGGCGTCTGTTTTAACCTGCGGGCGCCTATGGCGCGAATCCGTAAATCTTTTCCTATCTTTGCAGCAAATTAAAAAAACGAATGAACAGTAAAAACCCCAAGAAATCGTACGGGCGGAAACCTGCACGAACAAATAACGGCGCAAAAAATACCCGTTATGCAAAAAAAGAAACAGGAGCACGCGCATCTTTCCGCAAGCCGCGCCGCGATGATGACGACGCCGGCGCCGGCGAACGCCCCCGCTACCGGAAAAATGACGGCGAAAAACGCCCGTCCCGTTTTTCCCGCGACAGTTCCGACAAGCCCTACCGCAGCCGCCCGCGCCGCGACGATGCGCCCGGTAAAAAAACAGGATTCAAACGAAACGATAACCGTCATTTTGAAAAATCCAAAAGAACGTATGACGCCAAACCGAAAGCGGCGAAAACCGCGAAGGCGGAAAAAACCATTATAGAGCATCCCGATAAAGACACCCGGTTAAATAAATATATTGCCAATTCCGGCATTTGCTCGCGCCGCGAAGCCGACGATTATATCACCGCCGGGCTGGTGTCCGTCAATGGGAAGGTGGTAACGGAGCTGGGCGTAAAAGTAAAGTCCGGCGACGACGTCCGCTTCAACGGCGAACGCCTGAAAGGCGAAATGAAGGTGTACGTGCTGTTGAACAAACCCAAAAATTTTGTAACCACCACCGATGACCCGCATGCTTCCAAAACCGTTATGGACTTGATTGGCGACAAGTGCCAACAGCGCGTGTTCCCGGTCGGGCGGCTGGATAAGAATACGACCGGCGTACTGCTCCTCACCAATGACGGCGAGCTGTGCGAACAATTGACGCATCCGTCGTACAACAAAAAGAAAGTGTACCACGCGAGCCTGAACCGCAACGTAAGGGTATCCGACCTGCGGAAACTCATTGAAGGCGTAGAGCTGGAAGACGGGCTGGCGCAGGCCGACGAAGTCGCTTACGTGGATGGCGTGAAATCGGAAGTAGGGGTGGAAATTCACTCCGGGCGCAACCGCGTAGTGCGGCGCATGTTTGAAGCCTTGAGCTATCAGGTGCAATCGCTTGACCGCGTCTATTTCGCCGGGCTGACGAAGAAAAACCTGAAACGCGGGCAATGGCGTTTTCTCTCCGAAAAGGAAGTCAGCGTCCTCCGCATGGGCTCCTATGAATAATCCCCAATTCATAACTCATAATTCATAATTCATAGCTCTTATGCGTTCGGGGTTTGTAAATATTATCGGCAATCCGAATGTGGGAAAATCCACCCTGATGAATGCCCTTGTCGGGGAGAAGCTCTCTATTATCACGGCGAAAGCGCAGACCACGCGCCATCGCATCATGGGCATTGTGAACGGCGACGGGTTCCAAATGGTATTTTCCGACACGCCGGGTATTTTGCAGCCGCACTACAAGCTCCAGGAAAGCATGATGCGCTTCGTGAACGCCGCTATCGGCGATGCGGATATTATCCTTTACGTTACCGATGTGGTGGAAAAATTCGATAAAAACGCCGCCTACCTCGCCCGCTTGCAGCGATTAACCGTACCCATTATTTTAGTGATTAACAAAATTGATTTGACCACGCCGGAACAGTTGGAAATAATGGTGGAACGCTGGAAAACGGCTTTGCCGGCGGCGCTCATTTTTCCCGCTTCGGCAAAAGAAAAATTCAATATTGACCATATCCTGAAACAGGCAGTGGCGCTGCTTCCCGAAAATCCCGCCTATTACGACAGGGAGGTTTTTACCGACCGCAATTTACGTTTTTTTGCTTCGGAAATTATCCGCGAAAAAATCCTTTTGCACTATGATAAGGAGATACCCTACTGCACGGAAGTTACGATAGAACAATTCAAGGAATCCGACAAACAATACCACGTCGAAGCGACTATCCATGTGATGCGCGATTCGCAAAAAGGAATTATTATCGGGCGCGGCGGCGCCGCCCTGAAAAGAGTGGGCATACAAGCCCGCAAAGACATGGAAAGCTTTTTCGAGAAAACCGTCCACTTGAAATTATTCGTAAAAGTCAACCCCCACTGGCGCGAAGACCAGCAAAAACTCAAACGCTTCGGATACGAAATTTAAGTATGAAGTATGAATTATGAATTATGAAGTATGAAGTATGAGCGCCCCTCACTCTTCACGCACTCCTCACCCTTCAGCGAAAAATATTTTTCAAAAAAACTTGCAGATAAAAAATATTGTTTTATATTTGTGCCGTTATTACGTGCTCTTTGACATTCTGAAATTGATATAAAAAAATATATCGCTTTAACTTTTATTCAGCGAAAACTTTGAAATCTGGAAAATTTCTACACCGTATGAATAATAAGTAAAAGCAGTCACGCCAGGAGTGGTCGTGAGTTGTTTTACTTATTTACGGTGTGGGTCTTCCAGAACCTCAAAGTTTCGTAAGTAATGCTTCTCATTTCCACTCTTGGTTTTTTAGTGGAATCAGGAAAAATCACCATAAAAGTTGAAGAACAAAATGCAGAAAATAATAATTCTGCAATCATTGGCAGTGAATAAAAAATCGCAGCAGGGGGTTGTTTGTATTAAAAAGTTTGTGTTTGAAAACAACCCCAAGACTGCGCAAAATAATAACAATTAAAAAATAAAAAATTATGAAAATTCTTCTTCTTCTTCTTGCGGGCTTGTTGCTATTGGCGACAGGTTGCGCTACACAAAAAACAACCGCATCTAATGCGGAAAATATTCCGGTATATTACACCGGCAAAGATGAGCCGGCGGCAGTCGGCGTGTTCCGGTATAATGAACAATGAACAATTTAAAAAAAACAATTATGAAAAAAATTATTCTCTCTTTACTTTCCCTTATGGGATTTGGCTTTCCTGTATTTGCACAAAGCCATATTAACATTGAACTGCTCGGCGCAACCTACACCACGCCTGCGGTGCAATTCCGCGTATCTTGGAATACTATCCCCAGCGGA